>JAUHZH010000202.1 GCA_030426065.1 Gammaproteobacteria bacterium | reverse complement strand
TTCCAAAGCCCCCACCCACACATTCCATCATGCGTCCTTGCTCATCTTTCTTGATGGAAGTGACACTGAAAGGATTTCGGTCAGGGAAGTGGTAGGTTCTTTTCCAATACACCCCTTTGTGGCCATTTCGGGTGGTCAATTCAACCACCATGGGAATGTCTGTGCCTTGATGGGGTGACAAGGGGTTGCCGATCACTTTGGTCAAGGTGGCGAACAACCAACCGGCACGAGACCGTTCAATTTTTTCCATCACGCCGGTGTAAAAAATGGGGGCGTTTTCGGTCGGCAAGCGGCTGAAACGCCTTTGGACATTGGGGTGCAGGGCATGCCAGTTCTTGCCCAAAGCCCAACGGATGGTGTTGTGTTTTTTGCTCACTTTTTGATGGGTGCCCAATGGAAATGCTGTTCGACAATGGATGCCTTAGAGGCGGGCTTTTTATCAGCAATCAAAACCACCCAATAGTGCTCATACACGGTGTTTTTGTCATAAAAATAGGCCACGCCTATTTCATCCTGTTCTGCGAAAAAGTCATGGTTGGCCATCAACAAAACACGGTGGGGTTTGCTGGCCATGAAATCTTTGAACATCACCTGTGGATCACCTTCACCACCGGCGATGGCTTCCACTTGGTTGCCAAAGGCAGGGTAGCGTTGTGAAAGGGGGTAGCCCTTTGATTTCAGCAGACCATTGGGTGTTTGGCCATTGACAATGTGCCAAATGTCTTTCATTTGGCTTAAGTCGATTGCTTTTTCTGCAGCGATTTCTGTGAGTTTTTGATTACAGGTGATTTGGCTGCGGTTTTGTTGCTTGTGCTGTTGGATCAGTTGCGCCAATTGCTGTGCTTTGGGGTGGTTACCACAAGCGTTTTTGGCATGGATTGGCAAAGAGTACAAGCCAATCAAAAAAATCAATGTCAGGCGAATCATGGAAGGTATGGTAACACCATCCGGTTTGATTACCAACCGCCACCGCCACCACCGCCGCCACCGCCGCCAGAGAAGCCGCCTCCTGAAGAAAAACCACCGGATGATCCCCCGCTGCTGCCAGATGAACTGGGCGTGGTCATGGCGGTTGAAACGGTGCCGCTCAATCGCTGAGTGAAATCGCTCATGTTGCTGGAAAAGTCACCAGAACTGAATTGGCCGCCTGTATACCAAGTGGGGTGGTAGCCACCGGGTTGAGACTGGGCCAGTTTCAATTGTTCTGTGAAACGTGCCCCCCATTCATTCTCCAACCCCAAGGCAATGGCATATGGCAGCAATGCTTCATAATGTGCCAGGGTTTGTTCAGGTGGGTGAAGCAGGTTCAAACGATCCACTTCTGCGGTTTTGATGTACATTTTCAATCCGTCGATTTGGTCTTTGAGTTGGCGACCAAAGGGTGTGGGGGCTTTGAGCAAATAGGCGAACAACAGGTTACAGCCAATCATGCCACCGATGAACAAAACGGCAGGCAAGTTGTTGGTGACCCATTCGCCTGCTTCATGGAAAGACCCGATGGCGCCCATGATGACGACAAACCACAGCCAAGGGTTGGTGATCAAGATAACCAAACCCACGCCGATGAAAAAACCACCAAACAGGAGCATCAAAAACAATTCAAAGCCACCGTAAATGTGTCCGATCCAGGTATAGAAAAAGAAATATGTGGCGAACAAACTGACCACCCAACCCAGGGCAATTTTGTCCCAATTGTCGACAAAACACTGTTTGGCGTATTCACCCTTGATGGCAGATTTCAAACCGTTTTTGGCTTTGTTGAGTTTGCTGTGGTAATGCTTTTTGATGCGCACCGTAGCGTTCTTGCCTGCGAACAGTTTTTTCCTGATCGCTTTCTCCCCACGAGACAAAGCCACTTGTTGGGTGCTCTGTTGCCCTTTCAGCTCAAATTGTTTTTTGCTTTGCTTGATGGTCATGAAGCCTTTGCTGGCCAGAGAGACCAATGCAGCAGTCAAACTGACTTCATCGATGGTTTCTTTGTCCAAATAGCGGGCCGCAGCGGGTGAAATCCCTTTGGGCGCTCGATACAAAGGGATGATGACGCCGGCTTTGGGGTCGCGGCCATGGCGATACCATGCGTTGAAAAAATAACCCAGATAGCCCACCAACAAGCCCAGTGTCAGCAGCCAAGGCAGGTTGTCTGCAATGAAATCCCATGGGTGGGTTTTTGGCGGGTTGAACACCCCTTTGGGGACTTTGATGCCAATGGTCAAACCCTGATAGGGCTCCAAACGCGCAGTGGTTTCAAACAGCATGGCCTCAGCGGTGGTCAAGCTGTCGCCGTTCTGTTCACTTTCTCCTTGGTAACCGGTCCACAACTGCCGCTCCATGACCTGCTCCACACCGCCTTGTGGGAGCATGACTTTGGCGGAGGCCAGCTCGATGGGGAAAGCCCAGCCATTGCCCGTGACGTTCCAGTACAATTCGTCGTGTTGTTCGAAATAGCCCAATTGCTTGGCGGTTTGGTAATGGATTTGATAACGGTGAACGCCGCGGTCCAGATAAACACTGCCCGAGCCGATGTATATGCGGATGCCGTTGTGGAGTTGTTCGGTGTGGTAGGGTGATGGTTTGCCATTGTGGGTGATGGACTGAATTTCAAAGGGCACTTTTTTGGTCGTCAGCATGGGGCCAACGTATTGGGTTGGGAAATCACGAAAAATCCCCCTTTGGATGTGAAACCCTTCAGCCCGAACAGTGATGTGTTCAACCACATCCAACACCCCCTCTTGTGAGACCGTGATGTCGCTGTGGAACTTCAAAATGGCTTCTTCGGCATCGCAGGTCCATGCAAAAAACAACATCGCCAGCCCAGTCAGGTAAAATGATTTCATGCCTATCCCAAAAAAAATCAAAATTAATTATAACCAAAACCAATGACTGGCGTTAAACCTGACATGAAACATGAAGTGTCACAACAATGGATCGACCAAGCACAGGCAGGAGATGCCATGGCTTTCCGTCAGATCGTGCTGCATTACGCCAAGGCGGTCAATGCTTTGGCATACCGCTACACCAAAGACGTCCACTTGGCTGAAGACATTGCCCAAGACACCTTCATCAAGGCGCACCAAGCTTTGAACCGATACCAAAGTGAGGCTAAATTCTCGACTTGGTTGTTGCGCATCACGACCAACACATCGATCGATTATTTGCGCAAAGCCAATCGCCAAATGGCCATGTCTTTGGACTGTGAAGATGGGCAAATCGACGTGCCGGTATCCGGTGGTGAAGACCAAGTGGCGTTGCAAGATTCATTGGGTCATGCCATGAACCGCCTCACCGATGTGGAGCGGTTGGCCATCACCATGAAACACCACCAAGGGTATTCGATAGCCGAAACCGCCGCCAAGCTGAATCTCAATGACAACGCTTGTAAACAAACCATATTCAGAGCCGTGCGCAAACTGCGCCAACAACTGCTCACCGAGGTCAGTGCATGAACATCACAGAAGAACAATTGATGCTGCTGTATTTGGGCGAACTCGACCCCAAGGAAGCCGAACGCCTGTTACAGTCAGCCGAAGTGTGCGCTCAATTGCGCCAACTGGAGGCCGATATGCAAGCCATAGAAAACCAAACCGAACACCACTTACCCGATGATTATGGTCATCAACTGTGGGACCGCATTGCCGATCGCATCGTCAGTGAACCGAAACGCCAGCGACCCAGCATTTGGCAACAAATCAGCCAGTGGTTGTCCGCACCCCAATTTTCGATGGCCAGCATCATGCTGGTGGGTGTATTGGTTGTTTCAGCTTACTGGATGGGACGGCAAGAGCAAAGCGACATGAACGTTGATTTGACCAACCAATTGTTGGCTCAAAACATCCAAATGCATTTGACCCAAAGTGAAATCTTTTTGACCCAGGCCAAAAACCGTGGACTGGGCAATGACCAACTTCAAACCATGGCACAGCGGTTGCTCACCAGCAACCGAATTTATAAACGGGCGGCGGTCAATCATGAAGGCCAACACACTGCCCTGTTGCTGTCGAATTTAGAACAAATTTTGTTGGAGTATGCCAACGGTGCACCGTCTGAATCGACCACCTTACCTGCATTGCAGGACAAAAGTAACCGAGGCCAAGAGCTGCTCTTTCAAGTGAAAAGCATGAAACAGCAATTGGCCAAAGACGACCACATCATATGAACCGCCCCATGGCGTTCAGGAGACAAAAATGAAAACAAGTAAAAAACTGACGTTGACTTTGGCATTGAGCCTGCTGACAGCATCAGCCGGTGCCGATGAACAAGACGATTACCAAGCTGGCCATTTGGCGATGGCGAAACAAAACTGGTCACTGGCCAGTGAAAAATTCGCAGCCGCAGCCGGTGACAAAGACTTGGCTGACTCAGCCACCTATTGGCAAGCCTATGTGCTGTACCAAAGCAAACAAAACGGCAAAGCCAGGGCCCTGTTAAGGAAACTGGAACGTGAATTCCCCAACAGCCAGTGGGTTGATGATGCCCAATTGCTGATGGCAGAGCATGGCGACTTGCCGGTGGTGGCACCTGTCAGGGTCAGACCAACCCGTCCAGCACAGTCAACCCGCCCGACGCGACCACCTCGCCCCAGCCACCCTGTTGTCAGGCCTGTCGCACCTGGTGTGACGGGAGCGGTGACGCCGCCTCAACCACCCACTGCGGAAGATGAATTGCGCTTGTTTGCGATTCAACAAATGATGGACACCCAACCCAAAACAGCGGTCAAAATGATCAAAGAGTTGTATTTGGAAGCACCAGAAACGACTCCAGGATCCCGCTCCAATGCCATTCATTTGTTGGGCATCACGGACGCACCCGAAGCAGAATCTTTGTTGTACGAATACATCAAGAAAACAGACAGTCCATCGCTCAAGGCCCAAGCGATTCAAATGTTGGGCTTGCGCGGTGGCGAAGA
>JAUHZH010000201.1 GCA_030426065.1 Gammaproteobacteria bacterium | reverse complement strand
TTGCGCAAAGGCACCGTCGGCCAAAGAGAGTAAATTGGCTGCATTGGGCAAAGCCTCCTCGTCTGTTTGACCCGACGTGTTTTTCATCAGCTCAGGGTGGGCTTTCAAGCCATTTCCAATCACCCAATCATGACCCGAAGTGTCAATAGCATCAGGTGCTTTTAAAACATCTTCGCATCGACGTTCCACCCCTGAATCTGTCAGGGCAAATTCAGCCACATAAACTTCATTCATCCTGGCGTCATTGACCACCAGCAATGAACCACGGCGCCCGGCTGTCCAGGCGCCTTGAGCCATGTTATGCAATGTGGAGACGCCCCAAACCGGCACCTGCCATGCCAAGGCCAATCCTTGAACCAGACCGATGGCTATGCGAACCCCTGTGAAAGCCCCCGGCCCATGACCAAATACAATGCCTTCGATGTCTGACTTGCTCAACTGTGCTTGTTGTAACAACTGATCCAGAAATGGCAAAACCAATTCGGCATGCTTTCGCGGTTCCATCAACTGCTTCTCAAAAACCTGCTGACCTGTGGAGACAGCAACGGCACAATTTTCGGTGGCGGTTTCGATGGCAATCAGATTCATGTCTTCGGTTTCATATCCCAGTGGGCAATGTTAGAATCATGGTTTTTACTCTGGAATCCATATGTTTGCAAGGGTTTGTTGTTTGTTATTGCTGGCTTCTGTTGCGCATTCAGAAGATTTTTTCATCAACATCAAAGGTGAAGCCGTACAAGGTGGGTTGTTGATTGGGCACACCAATCCTGGCAACACCGTAGCGATCGATGGCGAGGCTGTTAAAACCACACCTGAAGGCCATTTCATTTTTGGCTTTGGTCGCTTTGATGAAAAGAGCAAAAAACTCACCATCTCACACCAAGGTCAACAACACAGCCAAACGATTCCCGTCAAGAAAAGGGACTTTCCCACCGAGGTCATAGACGGTTTGCCCGCCAGCAAAGTCAACCCACCCAAAAGGGATTGGGAACGAATCAAAAAAGAACAGGCCCAAGTCAAAAAAGCCCGTGGCGTATGGAGTGAACAGCAAGCCTTTCTTCAAAGTTTCATCTGGCCTTCACATGGCCGCGTCAGTGGGGTTTATGGATCCCGACGCATCCTCAATGGCGAACCCAAAAGGCCCCATTATGGTATGGACATCGCCAATGTCACCGGCACCCGAGTGATCGCACCTGCCGATGGCGTGGTGACGATGGCCGTTACCGATCACTTTTACACCGGCGGCACCATCATCATTGATCATGGTTATGGCCTCAACAGCACCTACCTTCACCTCAGCCAAATCAATGTCAAAGAAGGCCAAGCTTTGAAACAAGGTGACAAAATTGGGGAAATCGGTGCCACGGGCCGTGCCACAGGGCCTCATTTGGATTGGCGCATCAACATCGGAACTGGTCTCAGGCTGGATCCGCAGCTGATCATTCCAGCTGAGCCTAATTGACCCTGTTCAAGACCGCCCTGACCATGTAAAATCATTCCCTTATCCAATCAAAATCAGGGGAATTGATCATGAGGAAAGCCTGCTTTGGCTTGTTGTTGGTGCTGATGTCATTGAGCACTTGGGCACAACCCGTTTTCACACAACAGTTTGACGTCGATACCATCGGGCCTGGCAGCCACACTTGGTTGCGTTACACCATCACCAACAACACAGGTCAAAATGCCACCCAGATGGCATTCACCAACGTGTTACCTGCGGCCGTTACCATTGGTGCACAAACACAAAACGCTTGTCAAGGCACACTGACAGCCCCTTCAGGTGGTGGCACCATCACCTTGACTGATGGCGAATTGGTCAGTGGCCAATCGTGCCAAATTTCGGTTTCCGTGACCAGCAGCACCCTTGGCACCCACATGAATGTCAGTGGCGACTTGACTTCAACACAGGGCAATTCAGGCAATTCATCCGATGACTTGAATGTTGAAATCGGTAGCATGGCCTTTTCATTAAGCGCATCACCCAGTTCGATTCAGTATGGCAACCCCAGCACCTTGACTTTCCTGTTGGACAACAGCCTCAATCCAGATGCGGCTTCCAATCCCACATTCAACATGACCCTGCCTGCCGGTGTGGAATTTGACAGCCCAAATGGTTTGAGTACCGATTGCAGTAACTTGATCATGGTGGCCGATGACAACAACCAATCCTTGAGCACCACATTCAGTGGCGCCATCATCCCTGCCGGTGACAGCTGCACCATCAATGTGGATGTACTGGGCTTGAGCAGTCAAGATGTGGTTTTGGCCACTTCGATCATGACCCACCAGTCAGGATTCACCCAGACCACCGCTGGTTTTGCAGAGGCTGAGTTGAACATCAACGCCTCAGAGCTTTTGGTGGTCAAATCATTCACCGATGACCCAGCCACCGTGGGCGGCAGCGTCACATTGCATTATGAATTTTCCAACCGCAACCGCAATGACGCCTTCACCACCTTGCAGTTCACCGATGATTTCACCAACGTGGCCAACGGACTGACCATCAACACAGTGACCCAAAACACCTGTGGATTCGTCGTCACAGGCGTGTCGTCTTTGACTGCCATCAATGGCAATTTGGCCAGCCAACAAGATTGTCAATTGACCCTGTCAATGAACGTGCCCGTGGTGGCCTCCAGTGGCAACCACACCAGCACCAGCAGCGCCTTTACTTATGATGTGATGGGCCAACCGGGATCGACCCCTCCTGCCACTGCCAATTTGGTGATCACGGAAGCACCTTTGTTGAGCATGCAGTTCATCCCCAATCCAGTGGCCACCGGCAACACCGTTCAAGTGGAATACACCGTCACCAACACCTCTGCGATCGCGGCTGCAAGCAACATCGCCTTCACCCATCAATTGGTGCCCTTTTTCCCTTTCCCTGCCAGTTTCACATTGCCAGCCAATGGCTATTGTGGTGGCAGTTCCCAAGCCACCGTCACCATCCCCAACACGGATGAGCAAGCCATCAGCTTCACCGGCGGTGATTTACCTCCAGGTGGAAGCTGCGTGTTCACTTTGGGCATCGATGTGCCCATTGGAATGGCTTCCAGTTTGAATGACACGATAACCTCTAACATCACAGCCACTGTCAATGCCATCAACCAAATTGGCAACCAAGCCACGGCACAGCTGGACATCATCAGCGCCCCACAGTTAACGCATGAATTCACCGATGATCCTGTGTTACCAGGTGATGTGGTGGATTTGGAGTACACCCTGACTTTGGGCGCTGAAAGTGCCCATGATGCCACCGACATTGCCTTCAGCCATGATTTGAATGCCGTGGTCGCGGGCTTGACCGCTGTGGGACTGCCCATCAATGACGTGTGTGGCAGTGGTTCCAGTTTGTCTGGCACCACCAACCTCACATTGTCAGCAGGCACGTTAACACCAGGAACAACCTGCACATTCAATGTCTCGGTTCAAGTACCTGGCGGGGCCGCTTTGGGCAGCTACCCAAGCAGCACATCAACCGTCAGTGCCACCATGGCTGGCATCAGCACCACCAACCTGGCTTCCACAGACACCCTGGTCCTCTCTGCCATTGAGCACACCATGGAGTTCATTCCTGACACCACTTATGCCGGCGTGCCAGAAACCATTTTGATCAGACACACATTGACCAATTTGGATACCGCCAATGATGCCACATCGATGACTTTTTCGAACAACATCAACAGTATCATTTCAGGCTGGGATGTGTTTGGCTTGCCTGTCAATGACGTTTGTGGCGCCGGTTCTCAAGTGTTCCGTGCTGCACAAGGGTTTTACTTTTTGACTGGAGGCAATTTAACGGCCGGCACCAGTTGTACATTTGATGTGACAAGCCAGCTGCCCATGGGTACCAATGTGGGTTCATACACATCAATAACCAGCGCTTTAACCGCCACCATCAACGGTTCCAATGACATCATTGATCCGGTCAGCGACACGCTGGACATCATTGATGCGATCAGTTTCACACAGGCTTTCACTGACGACCCTGTGGCTCCTGGTGACACAGTGACTTTAGAGTACACGTTGACCAATCAGTCCCCCACCGATGCCCTCACCACCCTGTCATTTACCAATGACCTGGATGCCACATTGTCTGGTTTGGCTGCCACTGGTTTGCCAGCCAATAACATTTGCGGCGCCGGTTCAACACTGACCGGAACCAGCACAGTGACGCTCACTGGCGGCAGCATCCCAGCCGGTGCCAGCTGTACTTTCAGCGTCACACTACAAGTGCCTGCCAATGCACCATTGGGCGGTCAATTCATCAACAACACCAGCACAGTTTCAGGTCAATTGAACGGCAACTCAGTCAGCGGACCTGCCAGTTCTGACCAGCTGTTTGTTTACAGCTTGTCGTTGAGCAAATCATTTTCTGGCGATGTGTTTGCAGGACAAACCGCCATGCTCACTTTTGTCATTGAAAACTTAGACAGCAACAACACCAAACTAGACGTCAGTTTCACAGACGACTTGGATGCCATGATCCCAGGCGCCATGGCATTGGGCTTGCCTGTGAACGGTGTTTGTGGTGCCCAGTCACAATTGACCGGTGGCAGCGTGATTCAATTCAGCCAAGGAGAATTGGCCGCGTCAAGCAGTTGTCAATTTGATGTATTGGTTCAAATTCCAGCCAATGCACCTGCTGGCATTCACACCAACACCACGAGTCAAGTGTCAGACTCTGGCCTGATTGATGGTGGTGTGGCCACGGCTGATCTGCGAGTCAATACGGCACCGACATTCCAAATGCAATGGCAGCCTGATGTGATCGCTTTGAGCCAAGTGACTCAGGCCACATACACGATCGATAACAGCGGCAGCACACTGGCTGCAGATGCTTTGTCATTTTCCAACAACCTCCCTGCAGGTTTAACTGTTGCTTCACCTGCCAATGGCAGCACCACCTGT
>JAUHZH010000200.1 GCA_030426065.1 Gammaproteobacteria bacterium | reverse complement strand
TCAGGCCTGATACGGGATTTGATGGGTATGAACATGGCAAGAATGACACCCGTTAAAGTGGCATGGACACCTGATTTCAACATGGCTACCCACATGACCACACCAATCATGATGTAGGTACTGGTGTCTTCGATGCCTTTCTTGTTGATCAGCCACAACAACGGAACACAACAAGCGACAACGATTAAAGCCGTGGTGGAAATTTGCGAAGTATAAAAAAATGCAATCACCAAAATGGCGCCAATGTCGTCGAAAATCGCTAAAGATGTGAGGAAAATCTTCAAACTGGTAGGAACTCGTGGCCCAAGCAGTTTTAATACGCCCAGCGCAAAGGCGATGTCGGTGGCTGCAGGTATGGCCCAACCTAGTAAAGCTTGTGGGTCATCTTTGTTGAACCAGAAAAACACCAGGGCAGGAACCAGCATGCCGCCAAGCGCACCAACACCTGGCAATACAATATTTTTCTTGTCAGATAATTCCCCTTCAATCAGCTCGCGTTTCAATTCCAAGCCAACCAAAAAGAAAAACACTGCCATCAAGCCGTCATTGATCCACAGCAACAGCGGTTTGGCAATCTCCAATTCACCGACCCGAACTTCAACCGCTGTCGACAACAACATTTGGTAGTATTGAGCCAAGCCTGTGTTGGCA
This sequence comes from Gammaproteobacteria bacterium, assembly GCA_030426065.1. Taxonomy (GTDB): domain Bacteria; phylum Pseudomonadota; class Gammaproteobacteria; order Xanthomonadales; family Marinicellaceae; genus Marinicella. The sequence goes on along the minus strand of JAUHZH010000200.1, from coordinate 4,308 downwards.
CAAATCATGGCCAGTGCCGCTGCAGCCATCAAGATGATGCCGCCAGACGACTCCATTTTGAAGAACTTTTGAATTGAATTGAGTCTTTCCATTTTTCCCCGTCTTGTTTTAGGCTTGAATCAAAGTGGGCACTGATGAGAATAACCCAAAGCACCCGCCAGCCAATGATTTTATCAAAAGTGTTTGCATTCTGTGTGTCAATTGATAACCTTCCTTATTTTATCCGCACCAGAACCCCATGAAAGCATTTCAACAACACATCGAAAAAGTCATCCAAGCCACCACCCATGCATTGGACTTGGCTGGATACGACGGCGTTTGGATTTATTCAGGCCATCCTGTCAATCACTTTTTGGATGACATGGCCCCAGCCCATGCCATCAACCCGCATTTCAAATGGTGGGTGCCCGTGCCTCATGTCACCAGCAGTGTGTTGCACTTTCAACCCGGCAAAAAGCCCACCGTTTATTTGCACCAGCCCGCTGATTTTTGGCACAAAATCGTCGACAATTCTCAAGGTGATTGGGCCGCAGAATTTGACGTCAAAGTGATTGGGCACTACCAAGACTTGCCTGATTACAAGCAATGGAAAAACCACGCCTGGATTGGCAGTCCGGAATTGCACCCATTGGCACCTGAAGACACCAACCCCAAAGCGCTTTTGGATGCCTTACATTTTGCTCGCATCAAAAAAACCGAATATGAACTGAGTTGCTTGAAAGAAGCCAATCGTTTGGCCATGCTGGGTCACAAAGCGGCAGAACAAGCGTTCCGATCTGGGGCATCAGAATTTGAAATCCACATGGCCTATTTGCAAGCCTGTGAGCACAATGAACATGAAATGCCTTACGGCAACATCGTGGCATTGAATGAAAATGGTGCGGTGCTGCATTACCAATACCAAAGTCAAGAGCGCATCGCATCAGGGGATTTGAAATCATTTTTGATCGATGCCGGAGCCAACCACAATGGCTATGCTTCCGACATCACCCGCACTTACAGTTTCCAGCAAGACGCTTTTGCCGACATGATTGCCATGATGGATGTCAAGCAACAACAGCTTTGCCAGAAAGCCGTGGCCGGTCAGGATTACACCGCCTTGCACCTTGAGGCGCATTTGGCCATCAGTGAGGTTTTGCATGAATTCGGCGTGTTCAAATGCAGTGCTGCCGATGCCGTTTCACAAGGATTGAGCCGCACATTTTTTCCGCACGGACTGGGCCACTACCTTGGCCTGCAAGTGCACGACGTGAGTGGTCATGTGGTTGACGAAAAAGGCACCCCTAAACCACCACCAACAGAACACCCATTCCTGCGCTTGACCGACACCTTGAGAGAAAATGCAGTGGTCACGATCGAACCCGGGCTGTACTTCATTCCCATGCTGATGCAAGAAATTGCCGGTCACAAAGACATCAACTGGGACAAAGTCGCTGAATTCCAGCCATACGGCGGGATTCGCATCGAAGACAACATCGTCGCCAAACAAGGGGGCATTGTTAACTTGACACGATGACACCGTTTTACACAAGACACAAAAAAGCCGCTCATCGTGAGCGGCTTTTTTGTTTTCACCTTCCGGTGGTTTATTTGACCTTTTGTTCAGCCAACAATTTTTTCATCTTCAAACCGATGTAATCATTGAGGATGCGGGCGGCTTCGTGCATCCTGAAATCGACAAAGGCCTCTTCATCTTCTTCAGATGATTCATCTTCATCATCTTGATTTGCCAGAGCTTCACTTTCAGCTTCAATCGTGTCTTTTGATTTGTGGGTGTCGTTGGAATCAAACACCATCACCACTTCGTCCAACACCTTGTTCTCACTGTGTTCGGCTTTCAGGGCTTCACGTTTGGCTTTACGCGCTTCCTTTCTGGCTTTGCGTTCTTCACTTTTGGCCTGGCGACTGCTTTCTGACAAAGTGATGGACTTCTTGTCTTTTTCTTGTTCATACAACGCAATCTCTTTTTCCAAAAAGGCGAACTCGAAATTGACTTTGTTTCGGTCCCTTGACTTCTTTTTCAGGTACACGATTTCTTCACTCAAATCTTCGTACTGTGTGAAATCACTGGGTCGGATGCTGCTCCAAGGCAAGGCATTGTCATACGATGACTCACCGTATTCGTCAAAGCCTGGGGCGGCTGGGAATTCAATGTCTGGGATCACACCGCGGTTTTGGGTACTGCCGCCATTGATGCGGAAAAATTGAGCCACGGTCATTTTCATTTGGCCCAGTTCCACTTCTTGATCATTGGTCAAAGCTTGCAAAGGTAAAACATTTTGCACCGTGCCTTTGCCAAAGGTTTGGTCACCGACAATGACCGCACGACCATAGTCTTGTAAAGCGGCGGCAAAGATTTCTGATGCCGATGCTGAAAAGCGATTGACCATGACCACCAAAGGACCCGTCCACGCCATTTCAGCACTTAAATCGCGTTTGACATCGACCTTTCCGTGGGTGAACTTGGTTTGTACCACTGGGCCTTGGTCAATGAACAAACCTGTCAACTGCACCGCTTCATACAATGAACCACCACCGTTGTTGCGCAAATCCACAATCACACCTTCCACACCTTCATCCGACATTTTTTCCAATATGTCTTTCACATCCCTTGATGTGCTTCGGAAATCCGGATCTCCGGCTTGGTAGGCATCAAAATCCATATAGAAGGTGGGCAGATCTATGACGCCCAATTTGCGCGTGCCCGATTCGCTTTTCACTTCAATGATTTGGTATTGAGCTGCCTGTTGTTCCAATTTCACCTTGTCACGTGTGATGGTGATGGTTTTTGGCATCACGCCCGGCTCTTCATCCTTATCCAAAACCTGAAGCCGAACGATGGACCCTTTTTCACCACGGATCAGCTGCACCACGTCTTCGAGTGACCAACCGACCACGTCTTCCAAACTGCCTTCGGCACCTTGACCCACGGCCAAAATTTTATCGCCTTTTTTCAAAGAACCTTCCAATTCAGCTGGACCGCCTTTGACCACGGTGTCGATGGCGGTGTATTCACCGTCGTTGCCGAGAATGGCCCCGATGCCTTCCAACGACAAACTCATGTTGATTTCAAAATTTTCAGAAGTTCGTGGTGCCATGTAACCTGTGTGCGGTTCAATCAGGCCGACATAGGCATTCATAAAAAATTGGAACACGTCATCGCTTTTGCGCTCTCCGATTCTTTTGGCAATCAGTTTGTAGCGCTTTTGCAAAATTTCTTTGATCTTTTCAGGTTCTTTATCAACCAGTTTCAAGTTCAAGTAATCGTTTTTGACTTTTTGTTTCCAAATCGCATTCAAGGCCGCTTCATCGATCGGCCACTCGGCTTGTTCTCGGTCCCAAACATAGTTTTCATCGGTGTCGAAATGCATCGGTGCATCCAGCAATTTGATGGCGTAATCGATGCGTTCTTGGACCCTTTGACGGAAGGTGTTGAAGATCGTGAACGCGGGTTTCAACTCGCCGCCTTTGATCAGTTCATCCAATTGGTTCTGCCAGCGATCAAAAGTCACGATGTCACTGGAGTAGAAATACATCTTGTTGCCATCGAGTGATGTAATGTATTTATCGAGGATTTGCTTCGACATGTTGTTGTCTAAAGTGATGTCTTTTTTGTAGTGGTATTGGTCCACCATTTTGACGATCAATTGGCTTTCTTTGGTGTGCTTGACTTCTGGCTTCAGTGCATTGTTGTCCAACAATGCCTGCCCCTGAAAAGCCAGTAAACTCAACGCCATGATGGTTATTGTTTTGGCGTTTTGGATTGAAATCATTCTGTTCACTCCTGATTTTTTGAACTATATGGTTAAGATGATGCCTTAAGCCCTGATTTAATGATATAGGTCAATCGTCACCAAAACAAGGCAGGGGCCTTGAAACTGAGACTGTTTTGGGGATTTTTGGTTCAATCTGAGTCAATGCTGGCAGCTTTTCTGCAGCATGGGCCTTTTTTGTTTATAATCCCTGACCTGATTGCATCCCATGCACGTCATGTGGTCGATTGCCCTGATAAATAACAATGGAGAAAACAACCATGAAAAAATTGAATTTGGCTTTGGCTGGTGCTTTGTTTGCCAGCACTTCGTGGGCCAATTTGGACACTGAAGACGCCCAAGTGAGTTATAAAGTCGGTAACGACGTGGGTACCTACTTGAAAAACTCTGAAATCAACTTCGACAAAGACGCCTTCATGACTGGCATCGAAGATGGTTTGGCTGGTCGCGACATGCGCTTGACCAAAGAGCAATTGAACGCCATTCGCGGCGTCATCCAGCAAAAACAACAAAAAGCACAAGAGAAACGTCGTGC
>JAUHZH010000199.1 GCA_030426065.1 Gammaproteobacteria bacterium | reverse complement strand
TTCGAACAAGCCAGCCAAGTCAGCAAGGACAAGGTCAGTAAGCCGCCCAACAAGTGACTCATCACGATACCGGGATGCAATTTAAGTGTCACAGTCCACATGCCCAATGCGGCCTGAAAGACGATGACAAAACAAAGGGCCAATTGAAGCCCATATGATTCGCGGTCACGGTTCTTGAAAGACCAAATGAACAAAGCCAAAACCAACAAACCCAATACCCCAGCAAAATAGCGGTGTACCATTTCTTTCCAAGCTTTGTGTGGCTCAGCAGCCCGCTCTGGAAAGGCTTCGTTGGCGGCTTCAATTTCATGGTGTTCATTGGGCCAAGCCAAATGACCATAACATCCCGGCCAATCCGGACAACCCAAACCCGCGTCAGACAAGCGCACATAAGCACCCAAAACCACCACCACCAAGGTCAACCCAACGGCCAACCATGCCAAATGTTTGTATTGCATCAGCCTTTCCTTTTCACCAACAGTTTCAAATCCTTGATGACTTCAGAAGTGGTGTTGGATTGGTCAAACGCCAACATCAAATATCCTTCTGGTGCCACCACATACAAGCCGTTGCCATCTTGGTATGACAAGGCACTCAATTGAGCCATGGTTTGTTGCAAACGGTTTTCTTTACTGACGTCCACCTTGGCGATGTGAGCGAAGGCATCTTCATCGCTTGCGTCAATGCCATTGGCCCAAATCATCAAGTTCAATTTGTCTGCACGGTTGGCCATGGTCAAACGGTAACGGTGCAGTTCTTCCTGATGTTCAAGACAGGTTTGACCACAATGGCCAGCTTGGTAATAAACCAAGGTCCAATGACCGTCCAGGCTTTTGGCCCAATCGGCATCGGTTTGATCGGCCACTTTGACAGGCGGAGAAATGAAGTTGCCCTTGTTTTTGGTTTCTTCTGGGTGGTAACCGATGGCGCCAGAGCTCATCAAGTAAGCCACAACCACAGGAGTGGCAAAGAGCAACACAATGGCAACAATGGACAGGCGATTTTTAATTTTTGCTTGCATGGGTTTTCCTGAAATAGGCAATGAGCACCAGCAGCAACACCGTCGCCATGGTGAACCACTGTACTGCATAGGCACGGTGTTTTTCTGGCGGCATGATGTTAGTTTGCCATTGACGGTGGTGGCCGTCAGGCATGCTGGCATCGAGCTTAAAAACAAAGGGCAGAATTATACAGTTTTTGATTTTATCTTGCCCACAAAAGCGTTGTTTTAACCACTTTTCAACTGGATTTTGCGGTAAGTAGGTCAATGTTTGAACCGCATCTTGACTTAAAATTTGTTCCCCGAGTTGTACCGCCGGAACCGGCCAAGGGCTGCGCATCATCTTCCATGATTGCTGACCCTGAACAGGAGATGATTCGTTTTCTGACTGTACCCAACCGCGATTGACCAAAACCAGGTACTTCCCAAACAGACGCATCGGCTGGTAAACGTGGAATCCAGGCTTGCCATCTGCAAACTGATTGGCCAGGTTGAATTGAACACCTTCGATCCAATGACCCCAAACATCCACTTTTTGAAAATCAATGGTGTTTTCGAGCTGAATTGCTTGGGTAAGTGCCGTCGGCTCTGGTAGATTCATGGTGTCCAACATGACTTGCTTTTCTTCAGCGCGTGACAACTGCCAGAAACCCAGCCGCAGCATCAATGCCATGACCATGAGCCAAAGCACGGTGAGCAACCAAGGAAAGCCTTTGGCTTTCATCCCACTGGCACCATGCGTGTGCCATGTGGTTGAATCCAGCCCAAATGCATGGCCAGCAAAATGAACAAAAACAACACCACCGAAGCAATGATGCGAACGGTCAAAAACTTAACGGTGTTTTGACTTTGGCCTTTGCCTTTGACCAAATAAAACAAAGCTTGTCCCAAACTAAAAATGACGAACAACAACGCCACAACAATTAAATATTTCATGGTAATTACTCAAAAAAAAGCCCGACACAATGTCGGGCTCGTATTTTAATGGTTTTCTGTCTTGATTTACAGGATGTAAACAAAGATGAAGAGGCCCAACCAGACCACATCAACAAAGTGCCAGTACCAAGCCACGGCTTCAAAACCAAAATGGTTTTCTGGCTTGAAATGGCCTTTGGCGACCCGGATGGTAATGATGGCTATCATGATGGCACCCAATGTCACGTGCATGCCATGGAATCCGGTCAACATAAAGAACGTGGCACCATAAATGCCCGATTCCAATGTCAAGTTCAAGTGGTAAGCCTCAATGTACTCAGTCACTTGGAAGTACATGAAAACAGCACCCAACAACACCGTAGCAGTCAACCAAATCAAAATTTGTTTGCGGTTGTTAACGCGCATGGCGTGATGAGCAATGGTGATGGTGATCGAACTGGTCAACAGCAGCATGGTGTTGATCAGTGGTAAGTGATAAGGGTCCAAGGTTTCAAATCGACCGCCCAAATCAGCCGGGCCATTGGTTGGCCACACACCTTCGTATCCATTCCACAAAAATTCATTGGTACTTAAACCCGTGCCTTCGCCGCCCAACCAGGGCACCGATAAGGTGCGAGCATAAAACAAAGCTCCGAAGAATCCAGCAAAGAACATCACTTCCGAGAAGATGAACCACACCATGCCCATGCGGAATGAAGTGTCCACCGCTGTGTTGTACAGACCTTCTTCACTTTCTCTGATGACTTCACCGAACCAGCCAAACATCATCACAACCATGATCAGCAAGCCAAGGTACATCAACCATGGGGTCATTGCGGTTTCAGAGTTCAGGAGTTGTGCTGCGCCCACCACAGTGGCCGTCAACCCAATCGATCCTACGATTGGCCATCGGGCTTTGTGTGGAACAAAATATTGATCAGCATTTGCTTCAGACATGGTATCTATCCCCATCGTTTAAATTTGTTCATGCACACCACTGCCTTCAGATTTTTGCTCGGCAGTCATGTGGCTTCTGTTAAAAAACGTGTAAGACAAGGTCAACACGTCGATGTCCTTCGGAATGTCCGAACGAACGATAAAAGTGACCGGCATGTTTTTTGATTCACCGGGCTTCAACAGCTGTTGGGTGAAACAAAAACATTCGGTTTTGTCAAAATACATGGACGCTTCATTGGGTGCCACTGAAGGCACGGCCTGTCCTGTCACATCATAATCAGCGATGTTTTGAGCGATGTACTCAGCGGTGTACATTTTGCCTGGCACCACTTCCATGGAAAATTTCACGGGTTTGAATGACCAAGGCAACCGACTGTTCACTGTGCCATCAAATTGAACCGTCACGGTGTGGTTTTCATCCACCACCTGTGTGGCCAATGTTTGCTCGGTGGCAATGCCGGTTTTGCCATTCAAACCAGTGATGTCACAAATGACATCGTAAAGAGGCACCAAGGCATAACCAAAACCACCCATCAAAACAACGACTATCAGACATTTCTTCAGCGTCAATTGAGTTTGCTTGTTGGTGTTCTCATTCATGGCTTAACCAGCTGCTTGTTTTAAAACCACCACCACTGACCAGCAAGCCAGTGCCACGGCAAGCACACCCAAGATGATGGCCGTTCTTCGAGCCTTCTTGCGCTGTGCTTGCCAGTGTTCTTGGTTGTTGTCTTGTTGGGTCATTGGTGTACGTCGCCGTGGGCCATTTTCTTCAAATCAACAGGTCCGAAGTCATCGAAGGTGTGGTGCGGTGCAGGTGAAGGCACAGTCCACTCCAAGCCTTTGGCATCGCCCCAAGCATTGGCTTCGGCTTTCTTGCCGCCGCGAACGGTTTTGACCACGATGTAGATGAAGAACACCTGTGCCAAACCGAAGGCAAAACCACCGATGCTGGACATCATGTTGAATTCAGCGAACTGAGTTGAGTAATCGGGAATACGACGTGGCATACCCGCCAAGCCCAAGAAATGTTGTGGGAAGAACAACACGTTGACAGAAATGGTTGACCACCAGAAGTGGATCTTACCCAAACGCTCGTTGTACATGTGGCCTGACCATTTAGGCAACCAGTAATAAGCACCTGCAATGATGGCAAAAATCGCACCCGGCACCAAAACATAATGGAAGTGAGCCACGATGAAATAAGTGTCATGGTATTGCAAATCCACTGGAGCCAAAGCCATCATCACACCTGAGAAACCACCGATGGTGAACAACACAACAAAAGCCAATGAGAACAACATCGGTGTCTCAAAGGTCATCGCCCCTTTCCACATCGTCGCCACCCAGTTGAAGATTTTCACACCGGTCGGTACCGCAATCATCATGGTCGCATACATGAAGTACAACTCACCGCCCAAAGGCATGCCCACCGAGAACATGTGATGCGCCCATACGATGAATGACAAGAAGGCAATGCCAGCCGTTGGGATGATTTCAGACACCACACCGAATGACGGCAGGATCATGATGTACACCTCGGGGTGCCCGAAGAACCAGAAAATGTGCTGGAACAAGACCGGATCACCACCACCTGCGGCGTTGAAGAAACTGGTACCAAAATAACGGTCCGTCAACAACATGGTCACCGCACCTGCCAGAACTGGCATCACAGCGATCAATAAGAAGGCCGTAATCAACCAGGTCCAAACAAACAATGGCATGTTCAAATAACCGACATTCGGTGCACGCATGTTCATGATGGTCGCAATCACATTGATCGCACCCATGATGGAAGAAATACCCATCAAGTGAACAGCAAACACCAAGTAAGCCACGTTTTTACCGCCTTGCAAAATCAATGGCGGGTACATGGTCCAACCACCGGCTGGGGCACCACCGTCCATGAACAAGGTCGCCATCAAAATAGAGAAGGCAAAAGGCAAGATCCAGAATGACCAGTTGTTCATGCGAGGCAATGCCATATCGGGTGCACCAATCATCATTGGTATCATCCAGTTGGCCAAGCCCACAAAGGCCGGCATCACGGCACCGAACACCATGATCAAAGCATGCATGGTGGTCATTTGGTTAAAGAAATCAGGTTCAACAA
>JAUHZH010000198.1 GCA_030426065.1 Gammaproteobacteria bacterium | reverse complement strand
CCCATCCACATCAGGGACCACGAAGCGGCTCAAGTCACTTCATTGTCTGGTTCGGTTTCTTTTTCTGCGGTCAATTTTGCCTATCAAGATCAAGAGTGGGTATTGAAAAACATCAACCTCAAGGTGGAAGCCGGTCAAACCGTGGCCTTTGTTGGCCAAACAGGTTCGGGTAAAAGCACATTGATCAAGTTGTTGTTGCGCTATTATCACCCCAGCCAAGGTGCCATATTACTGGATGAAACTGACATCAAAGACATTCAATTGCAGTCTTTAAGGCAGCAAATTGGTTTGGTTTCTCAAAGCACCTATTTATTCAGTGCCAGCATCTTGGACAACATCCGATACGGGCGACCGGATGCAACCAAATCAGAAGTGATGGCGGCCGCTCGAGCAGCAGAAGCCCATGATTTCATCATGGCCATGCCATCCGGGTATGACAGCCCGGTCGGAGAGCAAGGTGTGAAGCTCTCAGGTGGACAAGTCCAGCGCATTGCATTGGCACGTGCCATTTTGAAGAATCCGCCCTTGCTGGTCTTGGATGAAGCCACTTCAGCAGTGGACAATGAAACCGAAGCAGCCATTCAAAAATCCCTCAAAATCATTTCACAAAACCGCACCGTGATCATGATTGCACATCGCTTATCAACGGTGGTTCAGGCAGACTGCATCCATGTCCTTGATGGCGGCGAAATCACAGAATCAGGAACGCATGAGGCGTTGTTGTCCCTGGGAGGTCAGTACAAAACGCTGTGGGACATTCAAACGGGTGGGGTGGCGGACAAGGCCGATTGATTTGTATTGATAAAAAAGCCGCAACGGTGATTGCGGCTTTGTTCAGTCAGGCTTTGTTTTTGAGATCATCCGTCATCTTCATTGTCATCTTCTTTGATTTCTTCGATTTTTTCCTTGGCCTTTTCTTTCAGTTCAACGGCTTTGTCCTTGGTCTTGTGTGCCACTTCACTGGTTTTGTGACCGACTTTTTTGGCGGTGTTTTTGATTTTATCGCTGCTTGTATGGATCAAGTCTTTGGTTTTCTCTGACAAGGTTTCCTTGTGCTCTTCGGCCTGTTCGACCGCTTCTTCAACAGCTTCTTCTGTGGCTTCTTTGGTATCTTGTGCCGCTTGTTTGACTTCTTCAACGGCATCTTTTGTGGCGTCCACTGCGTCGTTTTTGGCCTGTTCTGCTTCTTTTTCGCCACAAGCGGTTAAAAACAGTGATAAGACGAACAGTAAAGTGATGTGTTTTTTCATGGTTTTCCTCTCTTTAAAAAATGCAGAAATTCTAACATGAATCAAATGACCCTAACCGTCAGTTTGAGCGAGCAAGGCATTGCGGTTATGATGTGTGGTTTTATTTGAGTGGTAGAAAAATGCGCAAGTGGTTGATGATTTTGGTTTTTTTGAGTGGTACTGGACAATCAGAGCAGGTGCTGCTTGAAAACATCAAATGGTACTCGCATGATGGCGCTGCATTACAGCAGGGCAATCGATTGTTGTTTGATACCGTTTCTGGACGATTGCTTTCTACAGAAGGCGTTGACTTGAGTCAAGTGACCATCATTGATGGTAAAGGACGGGTGGTGTTGCCAGGTTTGCACGATGCCCATGGGCATGTATTGAATTACGGTATGGGCCAATTGTTGGTGGAAATTCGAGACTTGACCGATGAATCGAAGGCTGCACAAAAAGTCCAAACCTTTGCTCAAAATAACCCAGAAATGCCTTGGATTGTGGGGCGGGGTTGGAACCATGTGCTGTGGCCCGGCAAATCATTTCCCAGCAAAAACACCTTGGATGTTTTGGTCAATGACAGGCCGGTTTTTTTGAGTCGGGTCGACGGACATGCGGCTTGGGTTAATACCAAAGCACTGTCAATCGCAGGAATCACTCGAGAATCTGCCAAAGGGAATGACCTGATCATCAAAGACGCCGAAGGGTTTCCAACCGGTGTGTTGATTGACAACGCCATGGGACTGGTTCGAAAGCACATTCCTGAAGCGCCACCAGAGGCCATCGATAAAGCGTTAAAGCTGGCTTTTAGGGATTTATTGGCGGTCGGCTTGACCACCGTTCACGAAGCAGGTATCAGCCATGCCCAAGCACAAAAATACCAGCAATTGGCACAAAATGAACAGATGCCAATGCGTGTGTATGGCATGCTTTACCATTCTGATCCCCAGTTAAAGCCTTTGCTTAAAGCAGGAAAGGTGAATGTCAATGACCGGTTCATCATGCGGTCAGTGAAACTGATGATTGATGGTGCTTTGGGTTCTTACGGCGCCATCATGCATGAACCTTACAGTGACCAACCCGATCGTGTGGGTGCGTATGTGCAAACCCCTGATCAAGTTGATGGCATTTTGGAGCAAGTGGTGGCGGCCGACTTTCAGGCCAATGTGCATGCCATAGGTGATCGAGGTAACACCGAAGTCATTGATTTGTTGGCTCGTCCTGAAATGAAGAGTTCAACTTTGCGTCATCGTGTGGAACATGCGCAAATCTTGAAACTGAATGACATTGGTAAATTCAAAAAGCACAACATCATCGCGTCAGTTCAGCCCACCCATGCCACTTCTGATATGAACATGGCGGAAGATCGGGTGGGTCCCAAGCGCATCAAGGGTGGCTATGCATGGCAATCATTGTGGCAGTCAGGAGCCGTGGTGGCGTCAGGTTCAGATTTTCCAGTTGAGTTGATTAATCCATTTTATGGTTTGCATGCGGCTGTCACCAGACAAGACAGAGACAACCAGCCCAAGGGCGGTTGGTATCACAATGAGGCGTTGAACTTGGAGCAAGCGTTCCAAAGTTTCACCATCAATGCCGCTTTTGCTTCACATGCTGAAGAGCAAACCGGGTCACTGGCTGTGGGTAAATTTGCTGACTTCATTGTTATTGATCAAGACATTTTTCAAATAGACGCCAAGGACATATGGAAAACCCAGGTTTTGGAAACGTGGGTGGCCGGTCAACGGGTTTATGTAAAATAAAGCACTGTGGGTTATATGCCAGACTGGGCGCTGAGATCGTTTCAGTCTGGCAAGCACTGTTTTCAATCTTCGGCGGGAATTTCGTAATTGACCATCCAGTTGATGCCGAATTGATCAGTTAGCATGCCGAAGTATGAGCCCCAAAATGATTTTTCTAAAGGCAGGCCAATTTGGCCACCGTTTGATAATGCTTTGAACACTCGTTGGGCTTCTTCCAAGCTGTCTGGGTTGACCGAAACAGCAAAGTTATTACCCATTGCAAGTGAGGTGGCCATGTCACTGATGGCGTCACAGCCCATCAAATTGAACCCTCCATTCAATGGTAATGTGATGTGCATGATTTTGTCACCGTCTTCAGCGCTCACTTGACAGTTTTCTGAGTCAGGCATTTCTTTGAAATGCGATTTGATGGTGGTTTTTTGTTGGAAAACTGTTTCGTAGAATGCAAAAGCTTGTGCGCAATTGCCAGGAAAGTGTAAATAAATATTGTATTGGTTCATTTGTTTTGGCTCGGATAAAACAATGATTTTATCATAGCTTCAAAAGCGACCGTTCCGATAATCCCGAAAGGCTTGTTCCAATTCTTGTTGGGTGTTCATCACAAAAGGTCCACGGCGTGCAATGGGTTCATTGATGGGTTGGCCGCTGACAATCAGCAGTTCACTGCCGCTCTTGGCATCAAGGTGAAGCGAACCAGTCGCTTTGAATGACAACATTTGGCCAGCTGCCAGATTCAAATCATTGACACCTATGGATCCTGAAATGACATAAACAAACCCCTGGTGACCCTTGTTCACGTGCCAATTCAATTCATTTCCTGTGCTTATTTTGAGGTGTGCATAATGCAGGTCAATGTCTTCATTGATCAATGGCCCAACCGTTTGATCATAACGCCCAGCAAGCAAATGCAAAACAACGCCTTCACTGATGTTGATCACAGGAATTTTTTCTTTCGATTGTGCCAAGTACTGAGGGTTGGTCATTTTTTTCTTGGCAGGGCTGTTGATCCACAATTGTGTACCCCACAAACGCCCGTCATCGGCTTGTGGTGTTTCGGCATGAATGATGCCGGCTCCTGCGCGCATCCACTGGATTCCGCCGGCATTGACCGTGTCTTGATGTCCTTGGTTGTCTTCGTGTGTCATGCTGCCAGCAATCATGTAGGTTAAAGTCTCAAAACCACGATGGGGATGAGGAGGAAAAGCATCATGGTGGTTCTGTTGGTTCGGTGAGCCAAAAACGTCAAACAACAGAAAAGGGTCTTGTTGTAACAGCTCGTGGGTACCAATGTACCGAGTCAATGCCACGCCATCACCGTCAGTGCTGGCTTGTCCATGTATGAGTTTCAATGGTTTCATGCGGCCTCCAGATTTTTGCTGTCTATAAATTCTATGTCAGTCAGCCCCAAAAACCCCAGGGCTTGTTTCAAATAGGGTGTGACAAACTCATAGGCCGAGCCCATGGGGGTTCCTCCAGAAGCATACATGACATAAACCTTTTTGTTTTTCAATAACCCTTCAGGACCATCCGTAGTGTATCTGAATGTTTTCCTGGCCCTGGCAACCAAGTCAATCCAAGCTTTCAGGGCCACTGGTATGCCAAAATTATAAACGGGTGCACCTATGACCAAGACATCGGCTTGTTCCAATTCGGCGATCAGGTGATCTGATAAGGCCAAGGTTTTTTGTTGTTCTGGTGTTCGTTCGTCTTCAGGTGTAAAGTTGGCTTGCATCCAATGACCATCAATCAATGGCAGTTGGGTCAAGTCTTTTTGAGTCACATGGTCATCCATTTGTTTGATTTGGTTTACCCATGCTTGACCAGAGCGTCTGGTTTTGGAATCAATTTGGCCTGATGAGTCGAGTTGTAATATGTTTTTCATGTCTTTAAATTCAGTTGGAATAAGTGTATTTTATGGTTCTGAAAAATAAGATAAACAGTGATAATTGCAAATAATAGTTCTATAATATCGAACAATGAACGCACTCGAAGACATGGAAACATTCATCCGCAT
>JAUHZH010000197.1 GCA_030426065.1 Gammaproteobacteria bacterium | reverse complement strand
GCCCACTTCGATCCATACTGTCGGTGGAAACCCCAGTTACATCAATGGATCAGGCGGCAACCAAGCGCAAACCATTCTAGTTCACTTGAAAGATGCGGACGGTTTACCTGCAATGAATCCTAATGGTGTCAATAACATCATTGTTGATATGGTCACTGATGGTAACAATACAGGTGAGTTCCTGTCAGGAACCAATGCTCAAGGCATATTCCAGCAAGGTCAATCTATCAAATTGGCATCTGCAGATGGTTTGGGTGTGTTTGCACTGAACAGTGGATCAAGTCCAAATACAGCTGTCGTCACAGTGACATCTGACCGTGCAGATAACAATGTTGATAACGGATTACAGGATCCCATTTACTCAGAAAACTCATTCGTCATTTCTGATGGTGTGCTGTTCGGATTAGACATCACCATTGCCAACCTGAATAACTTTTTCATCAACGGTGTTACCAATCTCGATTTAGAAGCAGGTACAGGCCAATTAGATGGTACTTATACCCTTGGAATCAGTGTCATTGGTACAGACAAAGGCGGAAATCCAGCATTGCCTACCACCATTCAATTTGGCTTGATTGACAGTCCTTTGGATGGTTTCCCGAATGATGGTCCAGGTGTGTTCGCAATTTCTGGTTCAGACGGTGATCCACAAGAAGGTGGCAACCAATTCACCTCTGCATCGGCAAACTTCTTTACAGATGCCAATGGCGTCCAACCTGGTGACACACTGTTGGTTTGGGGCGAAGACATTCATGGTAATGAAGATTTGGAAAGTGCAGTTTCAGTTAATTTTGTTAACAGCCAAACCAGATTGACCATCAATGAAAGTTTCAATCGCAATGATTTAACAGGTTCAGTTATCAACGACTTGGGAATATTCCCATATGCTGTTGGTCGCGCTTTGGATGGAAACATCGAAGCAACAGCAACATTGGGTGACAATGGTGTTGCAACCACTTACTTGAATTTCCCAGTATCAAAACTGGGTAAATTGGCGGCCATTTACGCCAAAGGTGTGGGTGGAGTTAACAATGGTGTTAACCGTGTTGTTACCGATGTTGAAACCTTAATTTACCCAGGCCTTGCATCTTTGGGTGATGATTTAACAGCTCGATTGGTGGCATCACCTAACTTGATTCCTGCCAACAGTGATTCATTGGTTTACGTCTGTCTCTATGATGCGGCGGGTCATCCCCTGCAAGGACGCCAAGTTTCTTGGGGCTATTCAGGTGAAGGTACAGGTTCCATCGATGGTCAAGTTGGATCAGGTGTGATGGACAATGCAACAGGATCTGACGGTTGTGCCGTAGGTGTGGCCAACGCCAGTGGTATCGTGACTGGTGGTGGAAACAATGGCTTTAACTTCGCTGCAGGTGGTTTGACTTGTAACAATGGTAACTCTGTGTGTGTTCAAGTGGCTGAGCCTGGTGCCACCATTTTGATGGCCAACCCAAGTGCATTCTTCAGCAGTGGAGGTAAAGACATCGTCTTGACTCTGGTTGATGGTGGAGGCAATGGCATTCCAGGTGCCAACATCACAGGTGAATGTTCTTCTACTGGTGGTGTGCTTGAAGTAACCTCTCAACCCACCATCACTGACGCAAATGGTAATTCTGACACCACAGTGTTTGCATACCTTGATGACATCAATAACTTCTTTACCGGCGAGTGTACATTCACTGCAGGTGGTAATGGAGGTCCTCAAGCTACAGTAACCTTTACTGGAGTGGATGAATGTCAAAGGATTTCACCTGCACCGCCAGCTGTATGTGGACCCTGATTGAGTTCAAACAACTCAGAAAAGCCCCACTTTAGGTGGGGTTTTTTTATGGAAAAAAATAATGTAAATGATCATTGGTTGTAAAGATGTTTCCATCCTTTCTTTTGTCATACATTAAGCTGGTTTTGAGTTATGAGTATGCAATGCAAACGTCAGAAATGGATTTTTTTGAAACAAATTGTGTTGTGAAAGTCGGTAGTAAATTCAGTGATTTATGCCAAAAGGTTTTTAACCATTGGTATCTTTTATGGGGGTGAAGGATGTTGTTTGGAGTATTGTGTGGATATAACTTGAATTATGTATTGTTGAATGCATCCACATCTTCTGGGGTGTCTATGCCATGAGGCATCGGCTCAATGCATTCAGTGATGCCTATCAAGTGGCCGGCTTCCAGTGCGCGCATTTGTTCCAATGATTCAGTGAGCTCAATGGGCGAAGGATCGAGTTGACTGAAAGCTTTGAGGAAACTGACCCTGTAGGCATACAAACCAATGTGTTGCTTGTATGTGACAGATTCAGGAAGACAGGCAGGGACAGAAGCAAAAGAATCTCGATGCCAGGGAATGGGTGCCCGTGAAAAGTACAAGGCTTTGTTGTTGGCATCAGTGACCACTTTGACCACATTGGGATTGAAGACGGCTTTGGTGTCTTTGATGGGCTGATACAATGTGGCAATGCTGATGTCTGGCAACTGGGTAAACAAGTCTAAAGTGGCTTCGACATTGGCTTTGGGTATCAAAGGTTCATCACCTTGGTAATTGAGTACCAGTTCATCGTCCTTCCAATTCATGATTTGGGCGCATTCAGCGATTCGATCAGTTCCAGATTGGTGTGCATGATCGGTCATGATGGCTGGGTAACCATGTGATTCGACAAAAGCATGAATTCGCAGAT
Organism: Gammaproteobacteria bacterium; assembly: GCA_030426065.1. Taxonomy (GTDB): domain Bacteria; phylum Pseudomonadota; class Gammaproteobacteria; order Xanthomonadales; family Marinicellaceae; genus Marinicella. Next base: position 2,370 of record JAUHZH010000197.1, on the reverse strand, counting down.
CATCCGTGGCAACCACTATGGATTGTGCACCCAACTGACTGGCCGATTCAATGGCCCATAAAATCAATTCTTTACCCTTCAGTTTGATCAGTGGTTTACCGGGTAAACGGCTGGAATCATACCTGGCTGGAATGCAAATGTTAAAAGCAGTGTTCATGACATCACTTCATCTATCAATGAATCAATACATTTTACAGTCTCTGCCGTTGGGCTGGCTGAGACTTTAACAACCCAAATGTCTTTGTCTGTGAATTGAGCACATTTCACAGCGTCTTTTTCAGTCATCAAAATCAAATCTTCACCGACATGATTAAAATCTGATTCGTTGTATTGGTGGTGATCAGGTAATGGGTGTTTGATGACGGCCAATCCCAGTTTTGATAGCAGTTTAAAAAAACTGTCAGGGTTGGCAATCCCAGCCATGGCATGAATCTTCTGGTTGCGTAAACCTGACAGTTCTCGCTGTATGGATGGGTTGTTGAGTTTGTATATGGATTCAACCGTCATGACATAATGTAAATGGTCATTCATCTGACCTTTATAAACAATCAAGTCGGCAGCTTTCATTCGATCCAAAGGTTCTCTCAAAGGGCCTGCTGGGATGAACCGGTTGTTTCCGGTTTGCCATTGGGCGTCGATCATGATGATTTCAGCGTCACGTTTGAGTGCGTAATGTTGCATGCCATCGTCTGATATGATGACATTGACATTGTATTGTGCGATCAGTTGTTTGGCCGCTTTGACCCTGTCTTTACCGACCATCACAGGCACTTGTGTGCTTTGAGCCATCAACAAGGGTTCATCACCTGTGGCAACAGGGTTGGCTTGTGGTGTGACAAACATAGGCTCAACCTTTCTCTTTCCGCCATGGCCACGTGAAATGATGCCGGGTCTTAACCCTTTGGATTTCAAATGGTTGACCAACCAAATCACCATCGGTGTTTTGCCGCCACCACCTGCGGTGATGTTACCAACAATGATGACCGGCACTTTGACCTGGTGTGACCTCAATATCTTGGATTGGTATAACCACCGACGCGTTCCTGAGAGCCTTTTAAACAGCCATGAAAGGGACCTGAGCATGACATTGGGCTGTTGTTGGCCGTACCAAACTTTCAATAATTTGCTTTCATTCATGAGCCAGCATCCAACTGCTGATTTTTTTGTAGTTGTGCATAAGCACCCTTTTTTTCCATCAGTTCTTTGTGGTTCCCTGACTCGACCACACGGCCATGGTCCAGAACGACCACCAAGTCAGCATGTTCAATGGTGCTCAATCGATGAGCAATGACCAATGTGGTTTTGTTTTCCATCACTGTGGCCAAAGCCGATTGGATGTGTTTTTCAGATTCAGTGTCCAAGGCGGAAGTGGCTTCGTCCAAAATCAATATGGGCGCATTCTTTAAGATGGCCCGGGCAATGGCTATGCGCTGTCTCTGTCCGCCTGAAAGGCGTGTGCCATTGTCACCCAGCATGGTTTCCAGCCCATCTGGTAATTCTTCAATGAATGACCACGCATTGGCCTGTTCGGCTGCACGTATGATGTCATCTTCTGAGAATTGTTGGTTACATCCGTAAGCGATGTTGTTGCGTACGGTGGCATTGAACAGAACAATGTCTTGGCTGACCATCGCCAATTCTGATCTGAGGCTGTCCAATGTGATGTTTTTGACATCGATGCCATTGATGGCAACATGGCCTGATGTGCACTCATAAAATCGGGGCAGGAGATTGACCAAGGTGGTCTTGCCACTGCCTGATGCACCCACCAATGCAACCACTTCACCCGCTTTGATGTTCAAATTGAACCCTTGAATGGCCCTATCGTCAGCACCGGGGTATTGGAAACTCACGTCATTGAACTGGATGGATTTTTCACCCGGTGGCAAAGTCTCGGTTCCTTGGTCTGTTTCTGGCTGTTGTTTCAAAACATACAAAACACTGTCTGCCGCCGCCAAGGTGGTTTGGATGGCTGTAAATACTTGGGACAAGCGTTTGACTGATGGCATCAAGGCCAGCATTGCGGTCATGAAAGCCATGAAAGTGCCTGGGCTCATGTTGGACTTGGCCGCCAGATACATGATGATTGACAAGGCCACAGCAATCATTAAGTGTACCGTTGAAGCCGTCACTTCTTGTGTGGCCACGATTTTGACTTGTAGTTGGCGGTTTTGTTTGATGTGGCGATTGAAGCGTTTGCTTTCATCTTGTTCGCCTTTGAAAATTTTGACGATTTTTTGGCCTTTAACCACTTCTTCAACCACTTCACTAACGCCACTGATTGAATTTTGAATGCGATGGCTGATTTTTCTGAAACGTTTATTCACAAAAGCGATGATCCCGCCGACAATGGGAACCAATATGAAAACG
>JAUHZH010000196.1 GCA_030426065.1 Gammaproteobacteria bacterium | reverse complement strand
GCTGCCGCCGCCATCGGCACCCATCAAGTATTCGAAATCATGCCGTTGCGTCTGTCCGTTGACCAAATCATGAACATGAATGTGGTTCTCTTCAAAATCCACAGCCATCAATTCATGTTTGAAGTGAAATTCAACCTGCCCCGTCGCTTCGGCATGGTCACGCAACAGGCTGACCAAACCGGCACGGGACACCGAATAAATCACTTCTTCTTCTTTTTGTCCGTATTTTTGTAGCTGCAAATGGCCGTCTTCATCATGCAACATGCGCCCCGTCATGGGGATCAACAAGGGTTTGACTTGTGGCATGACACCCACGGCTTCCAGTGCCCTGATGCCGCGATTCGCCAAAGCCAAATTGATCGACCGGCCAGCGGGTATCGCTTCTTTCCTGATGTCTGGCAACTGCTCGAAAACCGTGACTCGATAACCCCTTTGGGCCAAAAATATGGCCTGTAAGGAACCCACCAGTCCTGCACCTATCAAGGTGATGTGTTGTGGCTTGCTCATAAACTGCGCTCCAAAATATCAACAAAACGAACCATTTCTTCAAAGCGGTTATAAAGTGGCACAGGGGCGACTCGAATCACATTGGGCTCACGCCAATCCCCTGTCACGCCAGCGGCCTCCAATGCCTCAAACACCGATCGGCCTGTTTTGTCAGTCTCGATGGTCAAGGACAATTGACAACCAGACAGAGACTCATCCGGTGTGATGATGGACACTTGCTTTGCCAGTCGTTCTGTTAACAAAAAGCGTAAATAGCCGGTTAATTGCTTCGATTTGTCACGAAGTGCTTGGATTCCACCTGCTTCTTTGAATGTGTCCAACGATGCCCTGATGGCCGCCAAAGACAAAATCGGCGGGTTGGACAACTGCCAAGCCTCGGCCGACTTCATTGGCATGAATTGATTTTGCATTTTGAAGCGTGTGCTTTTGTCATGACCCCACCAACCGGCAAAACGAGGCAAATCCACATCGTCATGGTGTTTCTCATGTACAAAACAACCCGCCACTGAGCCCGGACCCGAATTCAGGTATTTGTAAGAGCACCAAACGGCAAAATCCACACCCCAATCATGCAAAGCCATCGGCACATTGCCGGTGGCATGGGCCAAATCAAAACCCACAGGGATGTTGTGGTGTTGCGCGGCGTCGGAGATCACTTTCATGTCCATCACTTGGCCGGTGTAGTATTGCACACCAGGTAACATCACCAAAGCCAGCTCATCCGCCAAATCATCAATGGTTTGTAAAATGTCTTCGGTTCTCAAACAATCTTCACCCGCCCTGGGCTTCACCAACACCATGTGCTCGGCCGGATCCAAACCATGAAAATTGAGTTGTGATTCAACGGCATAATGATCTGAAGGAAAAGCATGGTCTTCAATCAGTATTTTACAGCGTTTGCCTTCGGGCCTGAAAAAGCTGACCATCATCAAATGCAGGTTGGTGGTCAAAGAATTCATACACACCACTTCACTGGTTTTGGCCCCGACCAAAGCAGCCGAACCTTCGGTCAAAAATTCGTGGTATGGCATCCAAGGGAATTCACAATCAAAGTGGCCTTTGACACCCAAGCGTTGCCACTTATCCAGTTCATCATTGAGGTACTCGCTGGTGCGCTTTGGTTGGAGTCCAAGTGAGTTGCCACACAAATAAATTTCCTCATCAGCGCCATTGTTAATCTTTGGTATGTGGAAAGCGTCGCGCATGTGACCTATTGGGTCTTCAGCATCCAGTTGTTGAGCAAATACCAAACTGTCTTGATAATCCATGGTTGTTTATTTAAAAAGAAAGCACTTTATTATAGTTGGGCTTCATCAATTAATCAGCCCAAAGTGATGATACAAAAGATTCACTGGAATTATATGTAAAAAAATGTTAAAAAAGTCAATGCTAAAAGGGGGTTAGCATCAAGCCAACCAAACAACAACACTTTGACCTCAGGAATGACCATGCGTAAAACTTGCCTATGCCTGTCTACTTTGCTGTGTCTGTTTATTTCAAATGCAGCCATTGCCACACCCACCGTTTTCGAATTGTATCGAGACATCACACCCGGTGCCATTCAGGCCCGACCCAGTAATTACGCCATTTTCAATGGTGAGTTATTCTTTGAAGCAGCCAATGCTGCTGACAATGATGAGCCTTTCCGTTTTGATGGCACCAACTTGGTTCAAATCACCAATGCCAACCCTCTGGTCGGAGATGATTCCAACCTCACCAGCCAATTTGTCTTCAATGGTAACCTCTACGCAGTGATGGAAAGCAATGTCGGCCGCGAGTTATTTCAATACAACACCGGCAATGGACAGTATGAAATCCACACCAACCTCAATGGTGCCAATGACGGTTATCCCAGACCCATGACCGACGTCAATGGCGACATGATCATTCACAATGGCCATTTGCTGATGGAAGGTGACCCAGATGACAGTGGCGATTTATTTTATTACCTTCGCTCCGATAACAACCAGCTGCAGTTGGTTCCAGGGTCAACAAAAAGAGACCCCAGTAATGTGGCCATTTTCCAGGGTGACATCTACTTTGAGGCGGATGACGGCGCTGGAAATGACGAACCTTTCAGACTCACCAATGCAGGTGTTGAAACCCAAATAGTCAACGCCAGTCCTTTGGTTGGAGACGACTCGAATTTGACCAACCAATTTGTTTTCAATGGCAACCTTTATGCGGTGATGGAAAGTAACGTGGGCCGTGAGTTGTACCAGTACAACACCGGCAACGGTCAGTATGAAATTCACACCAACCTCAATGGTGCGGCTGATGGATACCCCAGACCCATGTCATCAATCGACGGAGATGTGATCATCATCAACGGTCATTTGTTGATGGAAGGCGACCCAGATGGCAGTGGTGATTTATTTTACTTACTCCGTTCTGACAACAACCAACTACAACTGATGCCAGGCTCCACCAAAAGGGACCCCAGCAACACCGTCCTTTTTCAAGGTGATTTGTACTTCGAAGCCGATGACGGTGCAGGTAATGACGAACCCTTTGTCATTGCCAGCGGTGTAGAAACCCAGATCACCAATGCCAATGCACCCGCTGCAGACGATTCCAATTTGACCAGCCAATTTGTCTACCTCAATGACCTTTATGCCGTCATGGAAAGTGACACCGGCAGAGAGTTATACAAATACAACACCGGCAATGGGAACTATGAACGCATGTTGGATCTCAACGGTGCCGCAGGTGATGGCTTTCCGATTGCGGCCTCTGATGCCAACGGCAGCCCAGTCATATACGAAAATGCCATGCTTTTCAGTGCATCTGACACCAATGTGGTGCGTGAATTATTCCGCCTCAGGGGCTTGGTTGTACCACCAGAAATATCCATTGGGGATGCCAGCATCTCCGAAGGCAATGCCGGAACCTCACAATTGGCATTCACAGTCACCAGGAGCAACAACTCGGGTGCCGCCAGCGTGACTTTCAACACCGCCAATGGAACCGCCACAGCGGGATCAGACTACGTCAGCAACAGCGGTACCGTTCAATTCACAGCAGGCGGTTCGCTGACCCAAAACATCAACATCACCATCAATGGAGACACCACAGTAGAGCTGAACGAAACTTTTGTGGTCAACCTCAGCAACCCAACCAACGGCGCCACTTTGACTGACAGCCAAGGTCAAGGCACCATAAACAACAACGACAGTGCCACCATCTCAATCAATGATGTGTCTGTCAATGAAGGCAACTCAGGCACCACAGCCATGACTTTCACCGCCACCTTAAGCAACAATGTGGACACCGCTTTGAGTGTCTCAGCAAACAGTGCAGACAACACAGCCACCACCGCGGACAGCGATTATGCTGCGACCAACACCACGTTACACTTTGCGGGCAATGCAGGCGAGACACAAACCGTGACTGTGAACATCAATGGGGATGCGAAGGTCGAGCTGAACGAATCTTTATTCATGAACCTCAGCAACATCCAAGCATCCGGCAGGAGTGTGACATTTGCTGACAGCCAAGGCCAAGGCACCATCACCAACGATGACAACGCCAGTCTGTCCGTCAATGATGTGATGGTCAATGAAGGCAACGCTGGTACCACTGCCCTGACCTTTACCGCAACCTTGAACAACGCCGTGGACACCGGTTTTTCGGTTGATGCCAACTCTGCGGACGGGACTGCCACCGTCGCAGACAATGATTATGCGGCTTTCAATGGCACTTTGAATTTCACTGGCAATGCCGGTGAAACCCAAACCGCCACCGTCAACATCAACGGTGATGCCGTAGGAGAGCCTGATGAAACTTTGTTCTTGAACCTCAGCAACATCCAAGCCAGCGGTCGGGACGTGACTTTTTCTGACAATCAGGGACTGGGCACCATCGCCAATGACGACACCGCTTTCATCACGATCAACGACATCACTGACAATGAAAACGCAGGAACCTTTGATTTCACCGTGACATTGATCGGTGGATCCAGCGGAGCCGTGGCTGTTGATTTCACCACCAACAACGGCACCGCCACCAACACCAATGATTTCACAGCCACATCAGGAACGCTTAACTTCACTGGCTCAGGTGGTGAAACACAGACCATTTCTGTGACCATCACCGATGACAACGTGGTTGAATTGGATCAGTTTTTCACGGTTGATCTTTCCAATGTTCAAGGCAACAACGTGGTCATCAGTGACAGTCAAGGTCAAGGCAACATCATCAATGATGACAACGCCACCCTCGTCATCAATGACCTGTCTGCAACAGAAGGCAACAGCGGCTCTCAAGACATGGTTTTCAGTGTCTTGTTGGACAACCCTGTGGATGTTAGTTTCACCGTCAATTACGGTACAACTGACGGCACAGCGACTTTCGCAGACAGTGACTATGATAGCCGCCTCGGCACACTCAACTTCAATGGAAATGGTGGAGAAACTCAAAGCGTAACTGTTCCAGTGAACGGAGACGGTGTGGTTGAGCTTGATGAAATGTTCACAGTCATGCTTTCAAACCTCAACACCGGAGGCCGAAATGTGACACTGGCCGACGATCAAGGCACTGGAACC
>JAUHZH010000195.1 GCA_030426065.1 Gammaproteobacteria bacterium | reverse complement strand
CAGTTCGACGTTTTCCTTGACCGACAAGTCTTCATCCAACTCGGGCTCTTGTGGCAAGTAACCGATCTTGATGCCCGGCTGGGGTCGCGCCTCACCGGAATACTCATTGTCAATGCCCGCCATGATGCGCAACACGGTTGATTTACCGGCGCCATTCAAGCCCAAAACGCCAATTTTGGCACCCGGGAAAAACGACAAAGAGATGTCCTTGATGATTTCACGATTGGGCGGTACCGTCTTGCTCACACCCATCATGGTATAAATGTATTCTGCCATGGGATTAATGCTAAAATTCAAAGCGCTTATTGTACTTGACGCCAGACACGGTGTACAAATTGAACCTTCATTTCTCATGCTGATAGCCAACATACAATCATTGCGGGGGGGAGCAGCCTTTGCCGTTTTTCTTTTTCATCTGATACCTGTTTTTCATTACCTGGGCATACAGTCGGTTTTGTTGGATGCGGTGTTGTCTTGGGGGTATCTGGGTGTTGATGTCTTTTTTGTGATCAGTGGCTGGGTGATGGCCCGGTCGGTCAGTATGAGTCAACCTGCCTTCTCAGCTGCCAAGCGATTTGCCACCAAAAGGTTGTTGAGAATTTACTTGGGCTATTGGCCCATGTTGTTGCTGATGGTTGGTTATTTTGTGCTATTCGAGCCCCATCGTTTGGCTGACTTTGGACTTTGGGAAAACGCCTTTATTTTGACAGAGCGTCAGCCAGATTTGATGATTCCACCTGCCTGGTCTTTGGCTTACGAATTGTATTTTTATGGTTTGATGACTTGTGTGGTGTTTGTGACACCCAAGTGGCGATTGTTTTGTGTCGGCTTGATGATGGCTTCAGTGCTGTTGGCCAATGCGTTTGATTTTGATGCCTTTTTCCTCTCTCCATTTTTGTTGGAGTTTGGCATGGGTTATTTGCTCTTTGTCTGGGGGCATCGAATGGGCTTCAAATTGACCGCAGTTGTTTTTGTGCTCAGTGTCGTTGCCCTTGGTTTGTGGGGTTTTCAGGTCACAGGATTACCGAGAAGTATCACTGCGGGAGCATTCGCTGTGGCTTTGATGCAGTTGTTGATACTGGCAGAACAATCTGGCCACAAAACGTTCAAATGGCTGCAAAAAATAGGTGATGCTTCTTACAGCCTCTACTTATTCCACATGATTGCTGTCAATGTGTTTATGGCATCAGGATTGGCCGCATGGGGGAAGGCATATGCCATCCCCGTTGCTGTCTGTTTGGTCACCCTTACCATACTGCTTTCCATACAGATTTATCGGTGGATTGAGAAACCGTTGTATCAATGGTCGGTCAAAAAAGCTGTGATAGAATGACGCGCTTTTTTAACATCTGATTTAAAACCGTGGAAATCAACCCAAATCATGTGGCCATCATTGCGCCAGAAATCAATGCCAAGAGCGGGCAAGTACAAGCCGCCATTGAATTATTGAATGCCGGTGACACCGTGCCTTTCATCGCCCGATACCGAAAAGAGGTGACCGGTGGCTTAGATGATTCCCAGTTAAGGAACTTGGAAGAGCGGTTGGTTTATTTGCGTGAGATGGATGACCGACGTGAGACCATCATCAAGGCCATCGAAGAGCAGGGCAAAATGACCGATGCTTTAATGAATTCGATCATGGCTGCAGACACCAAGACGCGACTGGAAGATTTGTACCTGCCTTACAAGAAGAAACGTCAGACCAAAGCACAAAAAGCGCGTTTGGCTGGATTGGAGCCTTTGCTAGCGGTTTTGGTTGCTGAGCCCAGTGCCACACCTGAGGATTTGGCGGCTGATTTTTTGAATCCAGAACATGAAGTCAATGATGTCGCTGCGGCATTGGATGGCGCGCGTCAAATTGCTTTGGAAGACTTGGCCGAGGATGCCGATTTGATTCAAGGTTTGCGTGATTGGTTGTGGGCCGATGGCGTGGTTGTTTCCAAAGTCATGGCCGACAAAGAAAACAGCAAGGAAGGTGAGCGTTTCAAGGATTATTTTGATTTTTCAGAAGCGGTCAACAAGATCCCTTCGCACCGCATGTTGGCACTGTTGCGTGGGCGCAATGAAGGTGTGTTGTCCTTGAACATCGACGATGCTTCTGTGCTACAAGAGGACACAGCCACCCATCCAGCGATTGGTCGCTTGGTCAATCACACCGGCTGGGACATTGATTCATCTGCATGGTTGAAAAGAACCATTGAACTGGCTTGGCGTGCCAAGTTGTTGTTGAAGTTGAACTTGCAGCTGACCAGTCAGTTGCGAGAGCAAGCCGATGAAGCAGCGATCGATGTTTTTGGTAAGAATTTGAAGGATTTGTTGCTCGCCGCGCCAGCCGGTGACAAAGTGACCCTGGGACTGGATCCAGGTTACCGCACGGGCGTTAAAACCGTGGTCATTGATGCCAACGGCAAATTGCTGGACACGGCTGTGATTTACCCGCATGTGCCACAAAAGCAATGGGACAAGTCATTGCATACTTTGGCGGCTTTGTCTGAAAAGCACGGCGTTCAATTGATCGCCATAGGTAACGGCACCGCTTCTCGAGAAACCGATCAATTGGCAGCCGAATTGTTGAAACAGCACCCATCCATCAAAGCACAAAAAATCATGATTTCAGAAGCAGGTGCATCGGTTTATTCAGCCTCTGAGTTGGCGGCAAAAGAGTTTCCTGACTTGGATGTTTCTTACCGAGGTGCGGTTTCGATTGCACGTCGTTTACAGGATCCATTGGCCGAATTGGTCAAAATTGACCCCAAAGCGATTGGCGTGGGGCAGTACCAGCATGACGTCAATCAAGTCCAGTTATCCAAAGCTTTGGACAACACGGTTGAAGATTGTGTGAATGCCGTTGGCGTGGACGTTAATACAGCTTCCGCTCCTTTGCTTAAATATGTGGCGGGCATCAGTGATTCGGTGGCCAGTGAAATCGTACATTACCGCGATGAGCATGGCAGCTTCAAAAACCGCAAACAATTGTTAAAAGTCAAACGCTTGGGCGCCAAAATGTTTGAACAGTGTGCCGGCTTTTTGCGCATCCGAGGTGGTGATGAGCCTTTGGATCAGTCGGCGGTCCACCCTGAGGCATACCCTTTGGTTGAAACCATTTTGACCCACATCAACAGCACCGTGACCCAAGTGGTCGGCAACAACGGTTTGCTCAATGACATCAAAGTGTCAGACTTTGCCAATGACCAGTTTGGTGCCGCCACCATCAAGGACGTGATTGCAGAGTTGAAAAAACCGGGGCGTGACCCGCGAGGGGAGTTCAAAACGGCGACTTTCAATGACGATGTGCATGAAGTCAAAGACTTGGTGGAAGGCATGGTGCTGGAAGGTGTGGTCACCAATGTCACGGCTTTTGGCGCCTTTGTCGACATCGGGGTGCATCAAGACGGTTTGGTCCACATCTCGCAATTGGCAGACACTTATGTCAAAGATCCAGCCGACGTGGTGAAGACAGGACAAGTATTGAAAGTGCGTGTTTTGGAAGTCGATGTCGCGAGAAAGCGCATTTCCTTGAGTGCCAAGTCGGGTGGACAACCGCAGGGTAAAAATCCAGGCAAGTCGAACCAACAGAAGCATGCACACAAGGGCAAAGGTCATCACAGTGGTCAAAAGCGCAAGCCCCAAAGCCAAGGCGCTTTCGGTAATGCCTTGGCCGATGCCTTCAAAAATGCCAAGAAGAAGTGATCTCATGTTTGATTGATGAATTTGACAGATGAAATTGCCTTGAAATTCCGGGGTAAGGTTCACAATTCGTCAAAACAGTTGGATTTTAATCCGTATTTTTAAGGACTTCTTTACCGCAAAACACTAAAATCATTGCTTTCATTCACAGAGGGAAAACAATGAAAGCAATGATTTTATCGGCCATGATGGCTGTGACCGCTTTGGCTTGGGGCGCCAAACCCACTCCTGAACTGGCACTCGATGCCTTGTTGGAAGAAGGGTTGATTACACCACTCGATCACCAAAAGGAAAAGCAGCGATTGGCCTATCAGGAAGCGATCCAACAGCAGCAGAAATTGATGAGCAAAACCATTCAATACAGCCAATTAAAAGGTGGGACTGCATCCATCAGTGGAACGGTTCAATCAGGCGGGATGGACTTAGACAACATCAACGTCAATTTGGTGGATGCCAATAACAACAATTATATCAGCAACACCGCCACCAATCCAATGGGTGGTTTCTCATTCACCGGTCTGGTTGCGGGCAACTACTACTTGTTGATCAACACACCTGATGATGTTTACATCGATGCCATGTGGTCAACGACAGGAACGGTTCAGTGTCAATATTGTCAGCCTGATGGCGACAGCACCATCGTCTTGGCGGATGGTGTCCATGAAGCAGGCAAAGATTTCGATTTGACTGTGGGTGCACAAGTTCATGGACAAGTCACTTCAGGTGGGTCGCCTGTGGCCAATGAATTCATCTTGCTCAGGGGCATCAGTCCACTGAACTTTTCAATTAACGTTCAAACGGATGGCTCAGGTAGTTATTCCAGGATGGGTTTGCCAGCGGGCGATTACTACATCACCAAAAATGACCCCAATGACCCCTACATCGATGCCATGTGGTCAAGCACAGGAACCGTACACTGCTCATACTGTGAACCTGATCCAGACAGCACCCTCAGTTTGGCTGCTGCAGAAATCAGGAACATGGTTGATTTGCAGCTGACAGTAGGTGCTTCCTTCAGTGGTGTCTTGGTGGATTCAACCACATTGGCACAAGTGGACAGCTTGATCGTCAGGGTGTATGACGTGGATGACATCAACAGCAACTGGTATGTCAATGCCGTGCTTGATGGATCAGGTAATTACACGGTTCAAGGCATCCCCTCAGGTAATTACAAAGTCTATTTAGATCCCAACACCGGCCTCGAAAACGATTACATCCCTGAAATTTACAACAACATCCAATGCAATGCCTGTACCACTTTGTTGTACGATGGTGCAGGAGATGCCATGGCCTTGGTCAATGGCGTCAACACGCCCAATGTGGATTTTCATGTGGAAAAAGGGGCCAGTATTTCAGGCATTTTGTTGAACAACG
>JAUHZH010000194.1 GCA_030426065.1 Gammaproteobacteria bacterium | reverse complement strand
TGTACTTTGCATCGCTTGACTGGAATTACACTGGAGCGGTGACATTTGATGGCTTTATTTCAGCATTGTTTGGCTTTATACAACTTTCAGGCGGATGGCGGATCTGTTTGGATTTACTCATGATCGGTGTCTTTGGTGGCTTGTATATCGTTCCCTTGTATGCCTTGATTCAAGAACGATCAGATGAAGGGCATGTGTCGCGAGTGATCGCTGGAAACAACATCATCAACGCCCTGTTCATGGTGGTCGCCGCAGTGCTTGGCATGGTGGTGCTGGGCGTTTTTGAGTTGAGCATTCCGATGCTGTTTTTGATCACCACGGCTTTGCATGTGGTGGTGTGTGTGTTTATCTTCACTGTGGTGCCTGAATTTTTGCTGCGCTTGGTGGCGTGGTTTTTGATTACCTTGGTGTACCGAGTCCGTTACAAAGGCTTGGAAAACATACCGACAGACGGCCCGGTACTGCTGGTGTGTAACCACATCAGTTTTGTTGACCCCATCATTTTATTGGGCCGCGTGCGTCGCCCGACTCGGTTTGTCATGTATTACAAAATTTTCCAAAAAGGCCTGATGAAACCACTGTTCCGAGCAGCCAAAACCATCCCCATTGCCGGCGCCAAAGAAGACCCTGAAATCATGGAAGCCGCCTTTGCTTCCGTCAAAGCCGCGTTGACTGATGGTGATGTGGTTGGGATATTCCCGGAAGGCAAACTGACCCCTGACGGTCACATGCAACCTTTCAAGCCCGGCGTCGAACGCATCATTGCTGACTCGCCGGTGCCCGTGGTGCCGATGGCGTTGAATAATTTGTGGGGTTCGATGTTTTCTCGTTATGACAAAACACCTTGGAAAAGGCGACCCAGGAAATTGTGGGCCAAAGTGGAGTTGATTGTCGGTGAGCCGATACCGCCGGAACAGGTCACGGCGGCACGGCTACAAGAAGCGGTCAAGGCTTTGAAAGATCAGGCGGAAATCGCCAACCCTTTGTCACCAAAAACTGACGAAAAAGCCTGATCTAAATCAGCGATGATGTCATCAACATGCTCTAATCCGACCGACAACCGGATCAGGTTGGGGCTGATCAAGTGGGCCAACAATTCCTCTTCACTGTAAGTCGAATGCGTCATTGAGGCCGGGTGTTGAATCAAGGTTTCGGCATCACCCAGGCTGACGGCACACAAAATCATTTGCATGGCATTGACAAAGGCCGCAGATTGTTCACGGGTGGCGTGCAACTCAATGGCGATCATGGCACCGGGAGCCTTCATTTGTTTTTGCGCCAAGGCTTGTTGCGCAAAGTCTGATAACCCCGGGAAAAAGCAATTTTTTACATGGGGCGATTGACTCAGGTATTCGGCCACTTTTTGTGCGTTCTTACAGTGTCGATCCATGCGCACATGCAAGGTTTTCAAACCCCGCAGCAGCAATGACACATCGAAGCCAGAAATAACCGCGCCGGTCATGTCCTTCAAACCAAACATGCGGATGTGGTCGATGTCTTCTTGTGCACCCAAAACAAAACCGGCAATCAAATCACCATGACCACCCAGGTATTTGGTCGCTGAATGGACCACCAGATCGGCACCCAAGGTGATTGGTTGCTGTAAGTAAGGTGTGCAATAGGTGTTGTCAATCATCAGTTTGGCATCATGTTGGTGCGCAATGTGAGCCAAAGCTTCTATGTCCACCAAGCGCATGTTGGGGTTGCTTGGTGTTTCCGAATAAACCAGCTTGGTTTTCTCACTGATGGCTTGTGTCAAGGCTTCGGTGTTGGACAAGTTAACGTAGGTCACTTCGATGCCCATCGGTTTCAAACCATGTTCAAAAAAACTGAAAGTGCAACCATACAAGCTCAAATCAGCAATCAATTCATCGCCCGGTTTCAAAAAAGACCAAATGGCCGAAGTGATGGCACCCATGCCCGATGCCGTGGCCAATGCCGCTTCAGCATGCTCTAAACTGGCCATGCGCTTTTCTAATAGCTGTTGCGATGGTGAGCCCAGTCGAGCGTAGATAAAGCGGTCATTGTCTCCCTCAAAAGCGGCGCCCCCTTGCTCTACGTTTTCAAAAGCATAGGTCGAAGAAATGTGCATCGGCGGTGTCAAGGCACCATGGTGATCCAACGGGTTGTAAGCTTGGTGAATGGCCCGGGTGGCGAAGTGTTTGCTTGTTTTTGACATATGCTTAAACAGAAAGGTTATTTTCAATTTTGGAATCTCCATTTTAAAGTTGAGTTGATGTATGGAGGAAGCTACAATACGTAAATTTTTTATTACAGCAAAATTCATTGCTGCGATAAACCATTGATATACAAGCGTTTGCTTAATGTAAGGATTGATTTACACAAAGATGAAGCTTTCAATCACGACGGAAAACAAGCTCGGCATCACCGATGACGTGCTGTCACTGATTCGCCAACACCAAGCCGATTTGGTTCAGCTTGAAGTGGGCGATGGAAAAATTTATTTGCAAACCCAAAGTTTGGACAAACCAACCCAAGGCACCATCGCCAGTCAGCTGATGCAGCTCAAAGGGGTCAAATGGGTCAACCAAATTGATGTCCTGCCCATGGTGGAGCAACAAAACATGCTCAACTCCCTGCTCGAATCAATGGCTGATCCGGTGTTGGGCATCAACACCAAAGGCCAGGTGGCTTATGCCAACAGCAAAGCCAAAAAATTGTTTCAAACGCCAGCTGAAGGCAAGATGCCGCTCAAGATGAAAGACATCTTCAGCACCGAAGATTGGCAAGAAAAAGTCAATGCCGCCGGGTCAACGGGCCTGCCTGTCAACATCGACACCTTGGCAGGGCGTTTGTTGTTGGAGGTGCAAGCCACCAAAAACGCTCAGGGCCAAATGAGTGGCGCCTTGTTGTTGTTCCGTGACCAAGAAAAGGTCATGGCCAGTGGTTTTGTGATGCAAGGTGAAGACATCGATGGCATCGACGCCATGGTGTACCAATCGGACGCCCTGTCAGAATTGATGCAACGCGCCGACTCCGTCGCCAAAGTGGATGCCTCGCTGCACTTGATTGGCGAGTCGGGAACGGGTAAAACCTTATTGGCTCACATTTGTCATTCTCTGAGCGAGCGAAAAAACCGCTTGTTCACCGTGGTGGATTGTCAGGCTTTACAGCCAGAGGCCTTACGAACCACGTTGTTTGGCGACACGGTGCAACTGGGCGTGCTGGGTTTGAACACCAAAGGCACGTTGTTTCTGTCACATGTGGAGTTTTTGCCCAAGCATTTGCAAACAGAGTTGGCAGCCCACATACAGCAACAACCGAAAGATGAATTGCCCAGAATCATTTCGTCATCGGCGAAACGGTTCAATCAGATGCCTGGCAAAGTGGAACCGGCACTGGCGGGCTTGTTGGATTTGTTGCGATTGGATGTGCCGGCCTTGCGCGACAGGAAAGAAGACATCGTGCCATTGGCGAAACATTTTTTAAGCCAATTTGGCGAACAAACGGGCAAACACGCGGTGTTGTCGGTGGCGGCCATGAGTCGCATGACACACCATTATTGGCCAGGCAACGTCAGCCAATTGCGCAACAGTTTATACAAAGCGCTGATGGTCAACCAAAGCGGAGAAATCGATGCCGTGGACTTGGAGCTGCAAAGCGGCGCCAGCATCGAAGCAGAATTAGAAGGCCTGACCCTGCCACAAGCGGTCAACGAATTTGAAAAACATTTTTTACAGCACTGGTATCAGAAATACCCTTCAAGCCGCAAATTGGCGGCCCAACTGGGTGTTTCTCACACCACCATTGCGCAAAAGATCAACAAATACAAACTCAATCAAACGAGCGAGAACTGAGAAGAGCATATGAGTAATACAGCACACGGCGGCGAATTGGTGAATTTAATTCCTGATTCCAAAACCAAAGCAGAACGTCAGGCCCTGGCCAACAATTTGCCAGAATGGAATTTAACCGCAAGGCAATTGTGTGACATTGAATTGATCCTGAATGGTGCATTTTCACCATTGACAGGATTCATGACCCAAGCGGATTATGACGCAGTGGTCAACGACATGCGCTTGGCCGATGGCACTTTGTGGCCGATGCCTGTCACACTGGACGTGGATCAAGCCACTGCAGAAGCAGCACAACAAGCCGGGCAATTGACTTTGCGTGACCCTGAAGGTGTGGTGATTGCGATTTTGAACGTGGCTGATGCATGGCAACCCAACAAAGACAAAGAAGCCGAGTTGGTTTTTGGCAAGAACGACAAAAAACACCCAGCGGTCAATTACTTGTTGAATCAAGCCGGTGATTTTTATTTGGGTGGTGAGTTGTTGGGCTTGCAACTGCCAACCCATTACGATTACCAGCATTTGCGCCACACCCCTCAAGAAGTGCGAAACAAATTCGCCAAACTGGGCTGGAACAAGGTGGTGGCTTTTCAAACACGCAACCCCATGCACCGAGCCCACCAAGAATTGTCTTTTCGAGCGGCTCAAAGGGTTGAAGCCAACCTGTTGATTCATCCCGTGGTCGGCATGACCAAACCCGGTGACATCGATCATTTCACCCGCGTGCGTTGTTATGAAAAATTACTGGACCGCTTTCCTGAGCGCACCACGGCACTGTCTTTGCTGCCTTTGGCGATGCGCATGGGCGGTCCTCGTGAGGCATTATGGCATGCCATCATCCGCAAAAACTACGGTTGCACCCATTTGATTGTTGGCCGCGACCATGCAGGTCCTGGTGATGACTCAGAGGGTAACGCGTTTTACGACCCCTATGGTGCACAAACTTTGATGCAACAACACCAAGACGAACTGGGCATCGAAATGGTCGAGTTTGAAATGATGGTGTATTCTCAAGACAAAGCACAATACATCCCCATCTCAGAAAAAGGCGAAGACGAACACATTTTGAACATCTCTGGCACCGAGTTGCGTCGCCGATTGAAACTGGGTCTGGAGATTCCTGAGTGGTTTTCTTACCCAGAAGTGGTGGAAGAATTGCGCAAAAGCCACCCACCAAGACACAAACAAGGCTTCACTGTGTTTTTCACCGGCTTGTCTGGTTCAGGAAAATCCACCATCGCCAATGC
>JAUHZH010000193.1 GCA_030426065.1 Gammaproteobacteria bacterium | reverse complement strand
ATCAACAACATCGGCCGACCACGCGTCAGTGAATCTGCACATTGCGGTTGAATCACTGTGGGTCTTTGGATTTGGCTGAACTATCCTTTTTGAAATAATAACCCGTGAACCAGGGCTTCCAAGAGGTGCCACCGTCGATGGATTCTTCGAAGTGCTGCTTCACTGCGCCACCCGCTAAGGGTGTCCATGTGCCTTTAAAGTCACGTACGGGATGCTCTTTTTGGGTGGCGTAATAAATTTTGCCTTGAAGCACCATGGCATCACCTTGCAAGCCACCATGATAAGAAATCGACACACCGCCAGGACTGACCCAATGTTGGACCCATTGATCGATGGTGCCATCATAAAAATTCATGCTGGTGCCGGTGGTGCCAGAGGCGCCGGTCCATTGTTCCATGATGAGGCAACCACCCTGGGTTTTTGTGATTGAATTGGTGCCGAGCAAAGGGCCTGTTCGGTCTTCTTTTCCGTAAACCTCCCACTCGCCCAGCCAAAAATCAAAGGCTTTGTAAATGGCTTGTTCACAGGGGTTGGGCGGCTTGGCAGGTGCTGGATTTTGGGCCAACCCTTGACTCAGAACACAAGACAGTAACAGCAAAAGGGTGATTTTCATGATTGATTCCTTCTTATGGTGTTTCAAGATTATATCAACGCCCCATGGCCACTTGGTCTATTTTTCTGTGCTGTTGCAGGATCTTCAACATGTCTTGTTTCCTGGCTTCATCGGCAAAGCTGGCCTCAATGGCATGTTGCGTCATGGTGATCATGTCTTCATCTGTAATGCCACAATGCGTTTGCACGGCCAACATGTTTTCTGTCAGGTACGCGCCAAAATGGGCCGGGTCGTCAGAATTGATGGTGACTTTCAAGCCGGCATCAAGCATGGTTTTGATCGGGTGGTCTGCCATGTCCGCAACCACATTCAGGCTGGTGTTAGAACAAGGGCACACCGTCAAAGGGGTTTGGGATTGTGCCAGGTGATTCACCAAATCTGCATCATCCAAGCAACGAATGCCATGGTCAATGCGGTCCACGTTCAGGTCCTTGATGGCAGACCAAATGTAACTGGCATCCCCTTCTTCACCGGCATGGGCCACCACCTTCAATCCTGCATCACGCACTTCATCAAAGATGGACTGGAACAGCTGTGGCGGATAAGGAACCTCAATCGCAGCCAGGCCCAAACCCAAGATTTTGTCCTGGTGTTTTTGGTAAAACTGCCAGTCCTCAATTGCCGCCTCAACACCCAAATGGCGGATGAAACAAGGCAACATGCCGCCGGTGATGCCCCAACGTTCTTTGCCTTCTTTGAAACCTTGTGCAATCCCCTCCAGAACCATTTCAGGGGCTTGCCCTCGGTCGGTGTAAGTTCGGATGTCACAAAACACTTCGGCATGGATGATGTTCTGTTGGTGGCACTTGTCCAAATAGGCCATGGTCAAAGTGTAAAAATCTTCGGCAGTCTTGACCACTTCTGTACCCTGGATGTAAAGGTTGACAAATTCCGTCAAATCTTTGAATTGGTAAGCATTTCTGAGTGCTTCAATGTCCGAATAAGGCAAGTCCACTTTATTTTTATCCGCCAGTTGCCACAGCATTTCAGGCTCCATGGATCCTTCAATGTGCATGTGCAGCTCCACTTTGGGCAGGGTTCGAATGAATTCACTCATGATTTTGACCGAAAAAACGAATCATTCTAACACTTTTTGAAGGAACAGAAGGCCCTAAAGCGCTGGTGTATTTGCGCCGGTGGTTTTACAATAGCCGATTGTTTTGATTTCTTTGAAAAATATGAACACAGACTATTTAGATTTTGAACAGCCATTGGCCGAATTAGAAGCCAAAATCAATGAACTGCACAACGTCAGTGATGACAACGCGATGAACATTGATGAAGAAATTGAGCGTTTGAAATCCAAACTCAAAAGCAAAACCGAGTCCATTTTTGCCAACCTGAATGACTGGCAAATCACCCAATTGGCACGCCACCCCAAACGGCCTTACACATTGGACTACATTGAATTGATGTGTGAAGACTTCCAAGAATTGCACGGTGACCGCGCCTTTGCTGACGATGCGGCAATCGTCGGCGGCCCGGCCAAGATTGATGGTGTGCCTGTGATGGTCATTGGCCACCAAAAAGGGCGCAAAACCAAGATGAAAATCAAACGCAATTTTGGCATGCCACGCCCTGAAGGCTACCGCAAAGCCTTGCGTTTGATGCGCATGGCTGAGCAATTCAACATGCCCATTGTGACTTTCATTGACACACCCGGCGCCTACCCAGGCATCGGTGCAGAAGAACGCGGACAATCTGAAGCGATCGCAAAAAACCTGGAAGTGATGTCACATTTAAAAGTGCCCATCATTTGTACCGTGATTGGTGAAGGTGGTTCAGGCGGCGCATTGGCCATCGGTGTCGGTGACATCACCATGATGCTGGAATACAGCACCTATTCTGTGATTTCTCCTGAAGGCTGTGCTTCTATTTTGTGGCGCAGTGCCGACAAGGCCCAAGATGCCGCCGAAGCCTTGTGCATCACTTCTGACAAATTGAAAGATTTCAAACTGATCGATCACGTCATCAAAGAGCCCTTGGGCAGTGCTTACCGCAACCCGGCTGTTGTGGCGGATGCATTGAAAGAAAAAATCACCTCAGAGATCGCACGCCTGAAAGCATTGCCAGAAGATGAGTTGCTGGCACAACGCTATGCGCGTTTGATGTCATATGGTGCCTTCAGCGAATCACACTGACCTCTTTGATGTTGATTCGCTGCCGGCGGATCGCTCATTCTTGATTGCCTACAGCGGTGGAAGTGATTCCACCGCCTTGTTGCATTTTTGCGCTCACCACCCCAAACTCCAAGGCAGAATCCGCGCCATCCATGTCAACCACCAACTGCAAGCCGAAGCCGACGAATGGCAACAACATGCCATCCGCCAATGCGGTTTGTGGCAAATCCCATTGCTTGTTGAGCGCGTGACGCCCGTCAATGCTTCTGAGAATGCCGCACGCGAGGCCAGACAGCAAGTTTTTGCAACCCATGTGCAGTCGAATGAATGCTTGCTGACCGCCCATCACCAGCAAGACCAGGCAGAAACGGTCTTGTTTCGTTTGATGCGCGGCACTGGATTGAAGGGCATGACCGGCATGGCAGCCAGTCATGATTGGGCCGGACATCGGGTCATCCGTCCGCTTTTGGCTGTCAGTAAAAACACCATCACCGATTATTTGTCGGCCAACGGTTTGACCTGGTGCGATGACCCGAGCAACGCTGAAAACCATTACCAGAGGAACCAAATCAGGAACCAATTATTACCCGTCATCCAAGCACAGCAGCCCCAAGTCATCGACCACATCTTCGCAACCGCCACACGTTTGGCAGAGAGTTTGGCTTGCTTGCACCGGTTGCTGCCGGATGACAACCCCTTGTCCTTGTCGCGACACCAAGTCGATGCCGCTTTCCTCCACCACTGGTTGGAGAAACAAGGCCATGCCGTGTTCACGGCCCATCAATTGAACAATTTCATTGCATCAGTACAACAAGCGGCTGATCACAAAACCCCGACACTGGAACACGAACGGTGTCGATTGGTGGCTTGGAAACAACAGTTGTACCTACTGAAGCCGGTGGCAACTCCCCAAACACAAACCTTGTCCTTGAATGAGCCACCAGACAGTTCTCATTTTGACTTAGGACCCGGTGGCCAAGTGATGCTCTCACGTCATTTGCCAATTGAACAGATTGAAGTGGCCTACCAAGTGCCTGGCCAGAAACTGATGTTACCGTGCCAGGCCCACCACAAAACCATCAAAAAACTTCACCAAGAAGCCAACACACCTCCTTGGGACAAAGCGGTCACGCCTTTTTTATTCATCAACAAGCGTTTGGTCGCCCATGGGGATTGGGTCAGTGCCGAGTGGGCTGAATACCTGAAACAGCACAATGGCCAATATACATGGCACAAGGCTTCGCAAATTTTGTAAAATACACCTCATGAGTCAGGCCAAATCTTTTGAAAAACAGTTGAGTGAATTGAACCGCATCATCGAGCAAATGGAACAAGATGATGTCGGCTTGGAAGCGTCTTTGAAATTGTATGAGCAAGGGGTGAAACTGACCCGATCCTGCCAACAAATCATCAGCGATGCTGAACAAAAAATCCAAGAGCTGATGGACCAAAACCGTGAAAGCGAATGAACTGTTTGCCACTGAGCAAAAGCGGATCAATCAATTCCTTCAAAACCAGCTTGACCAGCTCAGCGATACTGACAGCACCTTAAAAAAGGCCGTGGCCTATTCCCTCCTGTCCGGCGGCAAACGGGTTCGTCCATTGTTGGTATACGCCACCGCTCAAGCCTGTGATGTCCCTGAGGCGCAAGCCGATCATTTGGCCTGTGCCATAGAAATGATCCACGCCTATTCCCTGATTCATGATGATTTGCCTTGCATGGACGACGACGATTTGCGCCGTGGTCGCCCCACTTGCCACATAGCTTTTGATGAAGCGACCGCCATATTGGCCGGTGATGCTTTACAAGCGATGGCATTTGAGGTACTGGCGGCCACGCCTGCACCTGCAGTGCACGTGGTCAACATGATTCAAATCATGGCCAAAGCCTGTGGTCTGATGGGCATGGCTGGTGGCCAGTCATTGGACTTAGAAGCCGAAAACCAAGCGGTGACCCTGCCGCATTTGCAAACCATTCACCGCGCCAAAACCGGCGCTTTATTGACTGCTTGTGTTGACATGGTGACGGCACTGGTTGCTGATGTGGATGCGTCTGAGGCGCTGCATCAATTCGCCCAGCATTTCGGCATGGCTTTTCAAATCGTGGACGATGTATTGGACGTCACAGCCAACACAGAAACTTTGGGCAAACCGGCCGGTTCAGACCAAGGACTCAACAAATCAACCTACCCCAAACTGATGGGTTTAGACGGAGCGCAAAACGCGGCCAAGGCACACATTGACGCATGCATGGCGCTGCTGAAAGAAAGTGGATTGGAAACTGAGGCTTTGGAACGTTTGACCCAGTTCACGCTGATGCGGGTCAACTGAAACGGGCCAACCAG
>JAUHZH010000192.1 GCA_030426065.1 Gammaproteobacteria bacterium | reverse complement strand
AGCCATGCCTTTTCAGATATGAACAAATGACTGGGTGCTGCATGGCTTTCTGCATGCTTTTGTAGATACACCAACAAAGCCTCACATTGGTGATCAAAATCCATCGGCATGTTGTACTCATGAATCGAAATCACCACCACGGGCTGTCCCATGCCATCACCCATCAATATCACATGATCAAGGCCCATTTGCTTTTGGATCATTTTTTCCACCGGAATCGGTGTCACGTATTTGCCTTTGGCTGTTTTGAAAATGTCTTTGATTCGGCCAGTAATATAGAGGTAACCTTGGTCATCTACGTGACCCAAATCACCGGTGTGTATCCACCCTTCTGCATCTACAGTTTCTGCGGTCAGTTCGGGTTGTTTGAAATAGCCTTTCATGACAGATGGGTTCCTGATCCAGACTTCACCCTGGTCTGAAATTTGACATTCACATGTGGGCAAAGGCTTCCCCACGCTGCCCAAAATGGTGTCTTCATTGCTGGTCATGTGAGACAGTCCGCAGGACTCAGTCATGCCATAAGCTTCGTTCAATTTGATGCCCAATTCTTGGTACCATTCCAACAAGGATTTGGGAACCGCTGCGGCGGCACACAAGGCAAAACGCAACTGGCTGAATCCCAGCCCCCTGACGATGAGGTTTTTAAGCAACTTGCCTGTCACAGGCCAATTGAGCAGTTTGTTGGCCATGGCTGCCCCACCCAACTTGGCCTCAATGGCGACCTTGAATTTGTACCATATGCGAGGGACACCGAAAAATATGGTCGGTTTGGCCCTTTTGACATCTGTGACAAAGTGGTCCAATGAACGGACAAAATACACCTGACTCCCTTTGTACAATGAAGCCATTTGAACCGCCATTCGCTCAGCCACGTGCGCCAATGGCAAATAAGAAACAAAGCGATCGGTTGTGCCCACTTCAATCCGTTCTTTGATCAAAGCCATCGAGGCACTGACTGCACCATATTGAATCATCACACCTTTGGGTTCTCCAGTGGTGCCTGATGTGTAAACAATGCTCATCAAGTCGTCTTTGCCGACCTTTGCGATGTCGTTCATTGGCTCAGTTCGGGCCACCACATCATCCCAAAAAGGCAAACCTTCAATGGGCTGATACAGGCTCAATTGAACCATTTGTTTGGGCAACATTGATAGGATTGATGGGGAGTCATGCAATTTACCCACAAAGGTGGCTTGGACTTCGGCATGATCCAGTATGTAACGGATGGTCTTTTCACTGGCAGTGGGATAAATGGGCACCGAAACGTGACCGGCCATTTGTATCGCCCAATCTGCCATCATCCAGTGGGCACAATTCAAAGAAATGATGGCCACTCGACTGCCGCTGGGGAATTGGCTCAAATATTGAGCCATGCGCCTGACTTCATCAGACACTTTCTGCCAGCTGAAAACATGACGCTGACCATCGATGGGTTGATGTAAATACGGCGTGTTGCCTTGGGTGTTGGCCCAATGGTTTAAACGGTCAACTGGACTTTCAAATGGGGGCAGTGGCTGCATCAAGACATCTTGCCTCAAGGACACCGGATTTTCAAGGAATCGCGTTACCTGCGGCAAAGCCTGAAGACCAAGCCCACTGAAAATTGAATCCACCTAAATGTCCAGTCACATCAACCACTTCGCCAATGAAATAGACATTGGGCTGTGATTTAACCGCCATGGTTTTGGATGACAAGGCGTCAGTATCCACGCCGCCCAAAGTCACTTCAGCGGTGCGGTACCCTTCGGTGGCTGCCGGTTTCAGTTGCCATTGGTTGATGCTTTGCGCCAGTTGTTCACAGTCTCCATGACTCAACTGTTGCAGTTGCATCTGAGCCCATTCAGGGTAATGGAATGCCAGCCATGCTTGTGCCAATTGTTTTGGCCAATGTCCCGACAGCCACAGCAATAAACTTTGATTGGCCTGCTCTTTTTTGGCTCGGATCAATACCTCTTTGACGACAACATGAGGCATCAAATCAATGGTCAATGGGTCACCTAAATCCCAATAAGAAGAGATTTGCAAAACCACAGGTCCTGAAAGCCCCCGATGTGTGAACAACATTTTATGGGTGAATGATTGTTTGCCTGCTGTGGCTGTCACTTCAACAGACACCCCGGCCAATGATGCAAACAATAACTTGTACTGATCACTGAACACCAGGGGCACCAGTCCTGCCCTTTTGGGCCAAACTTTCAAACTCAATTGTTCAGCCAATTGATAGCCAAACCCTGACCCGCCCATTTTAGGTATCGACAAGCCACCGGTGGCCACGATCAAGTGTCTGGCTTTGAAAGAACCTTGGTTGGTGTCAACCTGATGCACATCACCAAAATCCACAGTCGATGTTTCACAAGTCATTCGAATAGACACACCTTGATCGGCACACTCATCCAACAGCATGTTGACAATGTCTTTTGATGAACGGTCACAAAACAACTGACCCAATTCTTTTTCATGGTAGGGAATGTCATACTGATTGACCAAATCAATGAAATCCCACACCGTGTATTGACTCATGGCCGACTTACAAAAATGGCGGTTTTGCGATAAGTAATTCTCGGCTGTGGCATACATGTTGGTGAAGTTACAGCGCCCACCACCTGACATCAAAATCTTTTTGCCGACTTTATTGGCCCGCTCCAGAACCAAAACAGAATGGCCTCTTTTGGCTGCCGTGATCGCTGCCATCAGGCCTGCTGCGCCGGCACCGAGGACCAACACATCCCAAGTTTTCGAATCATGCGTCATGACTTTTCCTTTGCATCAAAAACAACCCCATCAACATGATAGCAATACCACACCATTCATACCAATCAATCACATCACCCAAGATGGGAACCGAAAACAAAGCCACAAAAATCACACCTGATGAAGCCAAGACTGAGGCTTCATAAGAACGGATGTATTTCAAAGCATGTGACCAAATCACCACGCCCAAAGAGAGCACCACTGCGGCATTCAGCACAATGACGAACCATTGAAAACCCGTCAAAACCACCGATACGCCGTCACTGTAAAGACCAACCAAAACCAATGGTGTGCCTCCCAAAACCATGGCCACAGTGGCCAGTACGGTGCTGCCCAAACCCTTTGATGACAACTCCCTTATCCAAATGTTGGTCAAGGCCAAGCACAGGACACCAAGCGCCAAAACCAACAACGCCAGTTGTTGTGACCAATCAGGCCATTGATTGAAATAGACAAAGACGCCTGACAAAGCCAACAAAGCACCCATCCATTGCTTGCCACTGGGGTGCTCTTTGAGCATCACAGCGGACAACAACATCGTCACCAACCCTGTGAAATTGATCACATAAGCGTGGGTCGTGACTGGCAATTTGGACAAGCCGTAGACAAATGCCAAGCGATAAAAGAAGAAGTAAGCCAAACCAATCAGCAACAGCTTGACACCATGCCCTTTGATCTGGGCCCATGGCCATGGGATCCGTTTTAAAAGGCAAGCGTAGACCAATAAAATCACCATCCCCGTTGCCACCATCAACCACAAAAACGTGAACAGCGGCATTTGATCCAGAACCAATTTGGCCCAAACACTGCTCAAGGACCCCAGCATCACCAGCGCCAACAACATCACGACCACTTGTGTGTGTTTATTCATTCACTTTTGCCGGCAAGCTGCCGGCGCTCCAATCCAGCAAGCATCAAAATGGGTTGACTGTTTTCATCACGAAACAAAAGACTCACACAACCGCATCAAACTGGTTTTCAGGTTGGGCTTTTTGGAAGGCTTCGAGTTTTAGGCATTTTTCGTTGATGTCGAGCAAAGTGGGATAATCAGTCAATGGCACGTCAAATCGGTTGGCGTTGTATATTTGAGCCACCAAACAGATGTCAGAAATGCATGGGTAATCGGCATTCATGAACACCGTTGATCGGTCTTGAACCATGGACTCAAGAGCACTGAAACCTTGGTGGATCCAATGGGCATACCATTCGTCCACTTGATCCTGCTCCCAGCCCTGTTTTTTCAGATACTGCAGGACACGTAAATTATTCAATGGATGGACATCAGCCACCACCATTTGGGCCATGGCCCTGGTTTGTGCCTGTTCAATGGGGTCACTGGGCATCAATGGTGGGTCAGGGTACTGTGATTCCAAATATTCCATGATGGCCATCGATTGATTGATGGTGACACCTGAATCCGTGACCAAAGCAGGAACCAAGCCCTGTGGGTTCAAAGCGCGGTAAGACTCACCGTGTTGTTCACCGCCGCCTTTGACCAAATGAATCGATTCGGCTTCAAAAGGTAACCCTTTCAAATGCAATGCAACACGGACCCGATAAGCGGCGGTGCTGCGCCAATAAGTATACAATTTCATCATTAATCCTCTTTAGTGTAGTTTCACAGTCGGCTGTCAGCCCAGCCAAGTTCAGGACACTACATCAGCTACCGGCTTGTTTCATCAGCCAGGATTTTAAAAAATCCATTCGATTGACCG
Organism: Gammaproteobacteria bacterium; assembly: GCA_030426065.1. Classification (GTDB taxonomy): domain Bacteria; phylum Pseudomonadota; class Gammaproteobacteria; order Xanthomonadales; family Marinicellaceae; genus Marinicella. Next base: position 616 of record JAUHZH010000192.1, on the reverse strand, counting down.
CGTTCATTCCCAGTGATCGTAACCACGGCAACGGTGCATGTTGTTTGCCAAATAATTGGTGCAAAGCATTGATCATTAACATGTTTTCGGACACAGCTGCGCGCCGTCGCCGTTGGTATTTTTTCAATTGTCGCAACAGCGACACCTCGTCTTTCAACGACACGGTCTGCAAGCAATCCACCAACACCATGGCATCAGCCAAGCCCAGATTAACACCCTGACCTGCCAAGGGATGCACCACATGCGCTGCATCACCCAGCAGCACAACACGCCCTTGGTGGTATTGAGCAGCTTGTAACTGTCTGAGTGGGAAGGCCACACGCTGGGAAGCCAGTTTGGGCACACCCAAATCACGATTGATGTGAACTTTCAAGCCGCGTTCAAAAGTGCGTTCATCACACCCCAACCACCGATCGACCTCATCATCGTCCAAGGTCCAAACAATCGAAAACAAGCCATCAGCCACAGGCAGCAAACCGACCGGTCCGGTTGGATTGAATGCTTGGTATGCCGTATGCCTTTCGCTGTTATCAAGTTGGATGTAGCACACCAAGCCTTTCTGATGGTAGCCCTTCTCTTCTGCGGCAATTCCAGCCATTTGTCGTATGTTTGAACG
>JAUHZH010000191.1 GCA_030426065.1 Gammaproteobacteria bacterium | reverse complement strand
GGGCATTTGATGGCTTCCCTTCGGGCGAACTGGGAAACCACCCTCTACTGCGTTGTCATCTTTGAAAAGGGCAAACCATTCCCTAAAGATGACGCCTTGTATAGGGCAGTTTCACAGTCCGCTGATAGGCCAGCCAAGCACAGGACACTACACTAGAAACCAGCCAGTAGTTGGCAAACATCCACAACTCATTTACAATCATATGGTATGACACAATCTAAAACCATCCACCACCGAAAAGACTACCAACAGCCCAATTATTGGGTGACCCAGGTCGATTTGGCTTTCGTCATAGAACCTGAGCAAACCCAGGTCAAATCGAGGATTCAGTTCAGTCGCAATGGCGAGGCTGAAAATTGCTTGTCTCTGAATGGCATTGATTTGAAACTTAAATCAATTCAAATCAACGGGCAAAACTTGGATGAAGGTGCATACCAAGTGGACGATACACATTTGCATTTAACTGACTTGCCGGATGTGTTCACTTTACAAACTGAAGTCATCATTCACCCACACAAAAACACGGCTTTGGAAGGTTTGTACCAATCAGGACAGTTTTTCCTGACCCAGTGTGAGGCCGAGGGTTTCAGAAAAATCACTTACTATTTGGATCGACCGGATGTATTGGCGCCATTCACGGTCACCATTGTGGCCGATAAACGGCGTTATCCGGTGCTGCTGTCCAATGGCAATGCACTGCTCAAAGGCGAGTTGTCTGGTGGCAAGCATTACGCCAAATGGCAAGACCCACACCCCAAGCCCAGCTATTTGTTTGCTTTGGTTGCGGGTGATTTGGCACACACAGAAAACCATTACCGGACTTCTGAAGGTCGTGATGTTCAGCTTCGCATATACACCGAACCGGAAAACATCGATGCCTGTGATTATGCGATGCAATCCCTGATCAATGCGATGCAATGGGATGAAGTGCGTTTTGGTTTGGCCTACGATTTGGATCAATACAACATCGTAGCCACCGATGATTTCAACATGGGGGCCATGGAAAACAAGGGCCTCAATATTTTCAACTCCAAATACGTGTTGGCCAAATCAGACACCGCAACGGACCATGATTTCATTGGTGTCGAGGCGGTCATTGGTCATGAATATTTCCATAATTGGACGGGCAACCGGGTCACTTGAAAAGATTGGTTTCAGCTCAGTTTGAAAGAAGGTCTTACGGTGTTCAGAGATCAGGAATTCACATCAGATTTGCAATCGCGAGCGGTCAAACGCATCGAAGATGTGCGTTATTTGAGGAGCGCCCAATTTGCAGAAGATGCTGGGCCTATGTCGCACCCAGTTCGACCCGATTCCTATATGGAGATCAATAATTTTTACACTTTGACCGTTTATGAAAAAGGGTCTGAAGTGGTGCGCATGTACCACACTTTATTGGGTGAGGCAGGCTTTCAAAAAGGGATGAAGCTCTATTTTGAGCGACACGATGGCCAAGCGGTCAGCTGCAATGATTTCAGGGCCGCGATGGCAGATGCCAATGGTGTCAACTTGGATCAATTTGAATTGTGGTATGCCCAAAACGGCACACCAGAAGTCTCATTGTCATACCAATACGATCCAGCTGCCAAGCGTTTCACCATCCATGCCGAACAAAAAGCACCCAAAAGCTTTCACAACGAACAACCATGGCAAGCCATGCACATCCCCATCCGTGTGAGTCTGTATGATGATTCTGGCCAAGCGATGGCCCTCAATGACCAATCAGCCAAACAGGTCGTGTTGGAGATGACAGAAACGGAACAGTCATTTGTCTTTGACAACATGGAAAAAGAGCCTGTCCCTTCTGTGTTTCAAGGTTTTTCGGCTCCGGTTAAGGTGAGTTCGACTGCTGGAACCAAAGAATGGGCATTTTTGATGAAACATGACACCGACCCGTTCAATCGATGGGATGCAGCGCAAGAAATGCAGAAGTTGGTGATATTGTCAAAATATGAGGCTTTGAACAAAGGGATGTCATTTGAGTTTCCGCAATACCTCCTTGATGCTTTCAGGCATGTGTTGTTGGATGATGACAGTGACCCAGCATTGGTGGCTGAGGCCATCACTTTGCCTTCGTTGAAAGGCATGATGGTGGATATGGAGTCGGTGGACGTTCACCTGTTGCATCAGGCAAAAGATTGGGTGGTTACTCATTTGGTGAGCCAGTTGCAGATCGAATTGCTCTCTGTTTACAACCAAAATTTTCAGTCAGGTGAATATCAGGTGACACCAGAACAGGTGGCCAAACGCAGTTTGAAAAATCGCTGTTTGTGGTATTTGATGCACAGCGAGCAAAAAGAAATGCAACAACTGTGCTTGGATCAATACGAGCAAGCCAACAACTACACCGATAAAATCACGGCTTTGACTTTGTTGGTTCATCATCAAGTGCCCGGCCATGAAGAGTTGCTGACGGCTTATTACGAGACCTGGAAATACAATGCATTGATGGTCAACAAATGGTTGTCAATCCAAGCCACTGTACCCAAGGCCGGCGCATTGGATCGGGTTAAATCACTGATGCAGCATGAGTCATTCAGCCTCAAAAATCCGAATGCCGTTCGCAGCCTGATTGGTGCATTTTGTGCGGCCAACATCACCCAATTCCATGCTGAGGATGGCCAGGGCCATCAGTTTTTGGCAGCGCAGGTGGTGGCGATCGATGAACTCAATCCCCAAGTGGCCTCTCGAATGGTCAGTTTGTTGAATGATTACAAACAATTCTCCGAGCAAACCGCCGCCAGCATGCGACGTGCCATTGAACAGATTCATGCGACCCAACCACTGTCGGCCAATGTTTTTGAAATCGTAGACAAAGCTTTGAAGCACTGAATTTCCTTTGATACAACATTACCCCACAGTCAAACAACTCACCTACTTTCTGGCATTGGTAGAGCACAACCACTTTGGTAAAGCGGCAGACAGTTGTTTTGTCTCACAGTCGGCGTTCAGTGTGGCCATCAAGGATTTGGAAAATGCATTGGGTGGCCAACTGGTTGATCGCACCAACAAGCAAGTCACGGTGACCAACCTCGGCCGTGAAATATATCGACAAGCTCAACAAGTGATGTTCGAGCTTAACCAGTTACTGGACATGGCCAAAGGGCAACTGGCGCCGTTGACAGGAGACCTGTCTTTGGGAGTGATCCCCACCATCAGTCCTTTTGTTTTGCCGCAGCTGTTGCCGACTTTGAAAGACAAACACCCTGGGTTGAATTTGATCATCCACGAGGGTCAGTCTGACCAAATTCACCAGATGTTGATGGCAGGACAGTTGGATGTGATCTTGATGGCATTGCCTTATGACATGCGTGGCGTGCAAACTTTGGATTTGTGGCAAGATGAGTTCAAACTGTTGACGGCCAAAGACAGTCGTTTTGTTACATCGGGTGATTTTGATTTGGAGCAAGTGGATGACGGTTCGGTGTTGTTACTGGAAGACGGTCATTGTTTGCGAGACCACGCTTTGAGTGCTTGCCACATCAAACACATCGACAAAGTCAGTCAGTTGGCGAGCAGTTCACTGATGACTTTGGTCGAAATGGTCAAACAAGACCTGGGCATCAGTTTCATTCCAGAAATGGCGGTCCATTCCCCTTTGTTGAAACAAGATGGATTGGCGATCAGAGACCTGACATTTTCTGCCAGTCGGACCATTGGCTTGGCCTGGCGCAAAGCCAGTACCCGACAGGAAGAGTTCGCCCATTTGGGTCAACTGATCAGCGAAAGCGTGAACCCTTGATTTCTTTGTTCCTAGTGTAGTGTCCTGTACTTGGCTGGGCTATCAGCGGACTGTGAATCTGCCCTATACAAGGCGTCATCCGCAGGGAATGGACTTCCTTTTCAAGGATGACAACGCAGTAGAGGGCGGTTTCCCAGTTCGCCCGAAGGGAAGCCATCAAATGCCCCAATACGGCGTTGCAGCTCTTAATAAGGGATAAACCATTGTCTACGAGCTGCGCCTTGTCTTGGCGCATTTGATGACTTCTGACAACCTTTCCAAGTTTAGGAAACTACACTAATACAGGACACTACATTAGAAACCATTGCCTGATTCACAAATCAGGCAAAGGCCTCATTAATTATTCAGCAGGTAAAATTTGGACGTCTTGACCATCCATCATGCGTTCATTGCCTCGGATGACGATTTGGTCACCTGATTTGACGTTGCCAATGACTTGGATGAAGTCGCCTTCGGCTATGCCGGTTGTGACCGGGATCTTCTTCGATTTATTCTCGACCACAGCATAAATGAAAATTTGGTCTTTGCGCAGCACCAACGCATCGCGTGGCACACTGAGCACATCTTGTTTTTCTGTGGTTGGTACCCACAGTTTGATGGGTTCACCTGGAATCAACAAACCACTGAGGTCGGTCAAACGGACTTCAATTTGGCGGCTGCTGTTGGTGGCGGCTGGAACAAAACCTACCACTTGGGCTTCGTGCATGCGACCGTCATTCCCTTCGTAAGTCCACACCGCACCTTGTTTGATCATGTGTTTGAATCGGATCGGTAAGTGGCTGACGATTTCTGTTTCTGATTGGCTCATGATTCTCATGAAATCATTGCCTTCATTGATGTATTGGCCTGGTTGAGCGAATTGTTCTGTGACGAAAGCATCGTACGGTGCCACGATGCGCAGTTTGTTGATTTCATCGTTCAGTTGGGCCAGTCGTGCTTTGGCTTGGGCCAAGTTGGCTCGAGATGCCTTGAGGTCAGATTTGTTTTTGTCGAGGGCAGACTGGGATGTCAGGTTTTGTGCCTTCATGCTGTTCAAGCGCTCAGACTCAGATTGCAAAAATTCCATGTTGGCTTGTTCAGAAGCAATGGCATTTTTGTATTCCGCCAAACGGTGGCTGTATTTTTCATCAGCGATGGTACCCAGGGCTTCACCCGCTTTGATCACTTCACCGATGGCGCGAATGTCAACCACGCGTCCCGATGACTCGGCTTTGATGGTGGTGATGTATTTGGCTTTGGAAAAGGCCGGCACAACACGTACAGGCGCCATGGATTTGACTTCAGCAGGTACCACTTTGACCATGGCAGGACCAAATTGTCCCCAAGCCGAAGTGGAAAGCATCAGGCC
>JAUHZH010000190.1 GCA_030426065.1 Gammaproteobacteria bacterium | reverse complement strand
GATTACTATTGGCAAATATATGAAATCTCAGTTTTTGGTCAAGGTGAAACCGCCCATATCGAACGCGTGAGTGGTCAAGCGAATAACTACAACAACATCACACCCATATACGGCTCTGATGATGCCATCATATTCACATCAGACATGCCAAGAACCAAAAACCGTTTCAATTACCCTCAGCATGACGAATACGAATCCACACCAACCAACACAGGATTGTGGAAATTGGTTAATAACCAAGCACAGCTTTTGCAACATTCACCTTCAGGCTCTTTCAGTCCATTTATTGACAGTTATGGTCGTTTGGTATTTACCCGTTGGGATCATTTGCAGCGCGACCAACAAGCTTCACCAACCAATTACAACCGCTTCAATTACAGCAGTGAAAACCCGGATGCAGTTGCCTTAGACACAGTCGCTGAAGTATTCCCAGAACCACGTCCAGCTGAAATGGCTTTGCTTCAGGGCACGAACTTAACAGGCCACAGGATCAATCATTTCTTTCCTTGGCAGCTGAACCAAGACGGTACTGAAGAGGAAACACTCAACCATGTCGGCCGTCATGAGTTGCACAGCTATTTCAATCGCAGCATGAATGATGATGGCAATTTGGTTGAGTTCATTGCTGACGCCAGCAGACCCAACCAAAACAGCATATTGAACACATTTCAAATGGACGAAGACCCCAATCAGGCAGGAAGGTATTTAGCCATTGAAGCCCCTGAGTTTGCTACACATTCAGGCGGACAGTTGATTGCATTTGAGCTACCACTTGGTGCCAATCCAGCCAATGTCGAAGTCGAATACCTGACACACATCAGCACCCGCAATTTTGTCCCAGATGGTGACCCTGTGCCACCTGAGCATGTTGGCTTTTTCCGGGACCCAATCACACTCCATAATGGTGAGATCATCGCATCCCACACTGCAGAAACGCGCCAGGCAGCCAACGAAGGTACCCGAGCCAATCCCCAGCCCCGATATAACTTCACCCTTAAAACGCTGAATTCAGGCACGCCTCATTGGACTCCAGGCTCAAGACTCACTGATTTATCTGATGTCACCATCTCTTATTACGACCCTGATGTCTTGGTCACATACACTGGTGCCTTGTGGGAACTTCAACCCACAGAAGTTGTGAGCAGAGCCATCCCCCCGATGACAACCGAAAACTTGCTTGATCCGGAGGCACAAATTTTTGCCGAAGAAAACATCGATGCCGAACTGTTCAAAAACTATTTAAGAACGCACAATCTGGCAGTGGCGGTGATGCGTGACGTCACCACCCGTGATGAGCTGGACTTACAACAACCTTTTAATTTAAAAGTGGCGGGCAGCCCGCACCAAACCATTGCCAATGGTGGGACCTTATATGAAATGTCTCATATGCAGTTTGTTCAAGCCGATCAAATTCGCGGTTCAGGCGGCATCGCTGACCCAGACCCTGGGCAAAGGGTGATCGCCCAGTTCCTCCATGATCAAAAAGCCATGGATAACAACATTCCTTTCGTAAATGCCCCTGACGGCAGCGCTGAGATTTACCCCGATGGTTCAGTTGCTTTCTTCGTCCCAGCCCGACGAGCCATCAGCTGGCAATCGCTTGCTCCAGATGCCACACCTGTGGTTAGAGAACGCTACTGGATCACTTTCCAACCAGGAGAAATCCGTGCATGTGGTGGCTGTCATGGTGTCAATGATCAAGATCAAGCAGGACAACTGCCCTCCACCATCAAACCAGAAGCTTTCAGACAATTACTGCTCCACTGGGATGCCAATTTCATTGACCTCATCTTTGAGGATGATTTTGAACAGAACTGACGATTTATCAATGCTGTGTTGATCGAATGTTGTGTGGGTTCAATGAACAGCCATTGGCCCCACGCAACCCAAATCATTTTTATCGACGTTAGAATTCTGGATTGAAGCAAAAAGAACCTGACAAGCATTTTGTCAAAACACATGTTCAGTTGTTGGAAAATAGTTGATCTTCGACAGGCTAATCTCACGAAATAAATAAGCAAAATTGGTAAGGGAATTTTCATTTCTCAAATTCTTTATTCAAGAAAAAAAGTGAATCTTTTAAGTAATGGATTAATGTATATTGGCCGAAGAATTCCATCCTCCAGTATGTGAACAAAATTAATCAAAATTATAATCGTTAAACACCACTTTGAACTCTGATTCGCTTTTCGCTGCTTTGTAAAAATGTACATCAGGACACAACACCCTAATATCCTTTTCATCATCAGCATTGGTATTCAATCCAAGATAAACACCAATCAAACACTCTCTAGGATATTTGTACGCCTGATTGCCTTTGCTCATCATCAATCTAAATTCTTTCTCATACTCCCAATCAATGAATTTTGTACAATAATACTGTTTGATTTCCTCTATTGATAATTCGCCATCAAAATACCTAAGTAGATCTATTTTGGGTAAAAATTGCTCATACTTTACTTTAATTAATCTCTCAAAAAAAGTATGAACAGCATCAAACTCTAAACACAATCCTTTGTGGCTGTCAGCATAATGGGACCACATCAAAATATTATTATTGGATTCAGAAAAACATGTCACACCATGAGAGTTAGTAATCTCTTTTATTGCTGTTACAAAGGAAGGCTTAACTTCTGAAATGATAAAATTTTTATATTGATTCAATGTCAATTCATTCAACTCAGGAAACTTAAGTTTGTTCTGCAAGATACTGTCCTTTGTTAAGGGTTTCTCTATGAAAGGAATGTCCTGATCATAAGGGTCATTGAAATTGGCAGGTATATTAAAATACAGTTGATTCTTTTTTAAGTTTTCTTTGCTGTATTGGTTGATTGGCATGTACTTGAAGATTTTCTTAGGTTTAACCATTCACCCACCCACTTCCCAAAACACCTCATCCTGATCATTCAAGGTCCGCGCCAAAACAAACAAGTAATCAGAGAGGCGGTTGAGGTATTTTGTGGCTTCGGCTTCGATGTCGTGATGGACAGCGGCTTGCCATGTTTTGCGTTCGGCTCGGCGGCAGACGGTGCGTGCCAGATGGCATTGGCTGCCGGCTGGGTTTCCGGCGGGTAAGATGAACTGTTTCAACGGCGGTAAGTGTTCCTGCATGGCATCGATCCACTGTTCCAATTGGTCGATGTCGCTGGTTTTGAGTAAATTGCCTTTGTACTGAGCGACTTGTGCACCCAAATCAAACAACTTGTGTTGGATCACGGACAATTGCTCATCAAGGTCTTCCGATTCGATCAGGCTGCGGACCAATCCGATGACGGCATTGGTTTCATCGATGTCACCGATGGCGTCGCACAAAATGTCACTTTTGTCGATGCGGGTGGCGTTGGCCAAACCGGTTTTTCCGGCGTCCCCAGAACGGGTATAAATTCTAGTCATTAGTCAGGCAAAACTGTGATTATAACAATCCACTGGGGTATAATTCGCAAGATTTTTTTAGGGCGGACAATGAATGAAAAAGACGGTCTTGAATGAGGCACACCGGAAAGCGGGTGCCAAGATGGTTGACTTCGGTGGCTGGGACATGCCGATCAACTATGGATCACAAATAGAAGAACACCATGCGGTTCGAGGAGATGCAGGCATGTTTGATGTTTCGCACATGACAGTGGTTGACATCAAGGGCAACGAAGCCACTGATTTCCTGTACCGCTTGTTGGCCAATGACGTCAAGAAATTGAACACCAATCAAGCCATGTACAGCACCATGTTGAATGAGCAAGGTGGTGTGATTGATGATTTGATTGTCTATAAATTATCAGACACCGATTACCGTGTGGTGGTCAATGCCGGTACACGCGACAAAGACATCGCCTGGTTTGAAAAACAAATTGCGGCGTTTGATGCCACCATGACCGAACAAGCCGACGCCGCGATGATTGCGGTTCAAGGCCCCAATGCGATTGCCAAATTGCAGCCTTTGATCGATGTTGATTTGTCAGAAACCAAGCGTTTTTATGCCAGTTACAATGACGACACTTTTGTCGGTCGCACTGGATACACGGGTGAAGACGGTGTCGAAATCATTGTTTCACCTGATGCCGCAGAACCCTTGTGGGATCGCTTGATCGAAGCCGGCGTCAAACCTTGTGGTTTGGGAGCCAGAGACACCTTGCGCTTGGAAGCCGGCATGCACCTCTACGGCCAAGACATGAATGAAGACATCACACCGCTGGAGTGTGGCTTGGCTTGGACTATTCGCAAAGACGATGACAGTTTCATAGGCGCAGATGCATTGAATGCGTTAAAATCGGCCGGTGTCACCAAAAAGTTGATTGGTTTGGTGTTAGAAGGTCGCGGTGTTTTGCGCCATGACCAAACTTTGAATGATGAAGCCGGTCACCAAGGCATCATCACCAGTGGTGGTTTTTCACCCTCCACTGAACGGGCCATTGCCATGGCCGTGGTGGATAAAAACATGACCGATCCTGTGTCGGTTGCGATACGCAAGAAAACCTTGCCTTGTCGTGTTGTCAAATTACCTTTTGTCAGAAATGGCAAATCTTTAATAGAGGAATGATCATGAGTTACGTACCTGATAATTTGTTGTACACCGCCAGCCATGAGTGGTTGGAAAAATTGGACAATGGCAACTACAAAGTCGGCATCACTGAATATGCACAAGAACAGTTGGGCGACATTGTCTTTGTTGAGACACCTGAAGTGGACGAAAGCTATGCACAGGAAGACGAATGTGGTGTGGTTGAGTCAGTCAAAACCGCTTCTGACATTTACAGCCCAGTGGATGGCACCATTGTGGCCGCCAATGAGTCTTTGGAAGACACACCTGAGCTGATCAATGATTCTCCGTATGATGACGGTTGGCTGTTTGAAATTGAAGTGGCTGATGGTGCCGATTTGGGTCACCTGCTTTCAGCTGAAGATTACCGCAACTCGATTGAAGAAGACTGATGCCTTTCATTCCCCATACTGAAGATGAAATCAAGGACATGCTCGACACCATTGGTGTTGACAGCATCAATCAGTTATTTGACGAAATTCCAGACCATTTGATTTCATCAAAATTGGATCAAATTCCTGACCGCATGAGCGAAATGGAAGTGACCAAACACGTCACAGCCCTGGCCAAACAAGACGGCACCCCC
>JAUHZH010000189.1 GCA_030426065.1 Gammaproteobacteria bacterium | reverse complement strand
TGTCCAAAGTCAGAATGTTTTTTTGGTCTCTCCCGCATGACTTCCAACACTGACGTCAACAACACAGATTGGTTAAAATCATTAACCAAGCAACCCCAGGGATCACCGTGTTCAAAAAGATCAAAGCGCCACTGACCATTTTCCTTGCCGGATTTTTGGTGACCTACCATTCAGTGAAACTGTATGGCCAATTCGTGTCAGAACAATCGATGGATGCCATCGACGTGGTTTTTAGGTTGATCATCGTGTTGAGTTTGCTGTTGTTGGCATTGAATCGCCGCCTGGGACTGGCGGCCATGTGGTTGTCAATCGGTGGGTTCGTGATCTACCAGATGACCAACACCTACGACTCCAGCCTGATGTCACTGACTCCTCCACTGAAAGGGTTCATCATCCCAACGGCCATCACATGGCTGCTGACCAGAAAATAGAAAGTGATCACGGTTTTTGATGGGCGAAGTATTTTTGAATTCACCGGCGCCTTCAAAATGGGTTGCCGTTATTGGTTAACCCCCGATGTCAGAGACTCAAATCCATTGATAAATATCGGCACTTCTTCATCACAAGATGTACACGTGGCATCCAATGTATAACATGTACTTGATACAGTGCAGTTGAATTCGTTGATCTGGGAATATAAGGTGCCAGTGAATGTGGCTGTGTAATTGATGCTTGAAAACACACCACAATCATCATCGTTATAGTCGATAAAAACACCGGTGTTGCTGCTGTCAAACAGGGTCAGCTGAGTGTCTCCACCTTGACTGCTGTTGCAAGTGGACAGTTGGTAAGATTCCCCTGAAGTGACTGACATGGCAACAAATTCCCCACCATAAACACACTGAACGGTACTGGTCTCATTACCCGACAGCGTAATGGTGGAGTGAAACTGGTTATTGAAAGCACATTGTGCCTGACTGTCACTGACAGCAAGCAACAGCAACAACACCCAATAAAATCGGCCAATCATGATTTATCCCCTTTTTTTGCGCTTTCAGTATAGCAAAAATTAAGCGCATTTGATGGGCGGAGCCCATCCTACAAAAAATCGAATGACTTCAATAAAGCAAGTTATCCCCAGCAAAAACATGCGTAGGATGGGCTCCGCCCATCACACTCCAACATGATTGGTCGTCATGGTAAAATCACTGGATGCCGAACTTCAGAAGGATTTTTGTTCAAAACAGCAGTGTTTTTATTACCACAGCCATCAATAATCGCACACGCTCACTTTTGACAGACCATATCAAGGATTTAAGGGCAGCTTTCAAAACGGCAAAATCTCAGTGTCAATTTGATATACATGCCATTGCGATCATGCCTGAGCACTTTCACATGATCATTGAGCCCGATTGCATTGATGAATACCCCAAAATCATGGCTTTGATTAAAATGCATTTCACCAAACGATTGCCTGAGGCCTTGAAAATTGAATTGTCGAAAGAAGTTTCCCCCAGCAAAAAAATGAAAAGAGAAAGTGGTGTTTGGCAAAGAAGGTATTTTGAGCACACCATTCGCAGCCTATCAGAACTGAACCATTTAACTGACTACATCCATTACAACCCGGTCAAACATGGTTTGGTTGAGCGGCCAAGAGAATGGCCACATTCGTCATTCATGCGGTTTGTTGAAAAAGGGTTTTATGATTTGAATTGGTGTGAGTTTTCCCAGTTGAATGAATATGATTAGTTTTTGATGGGCGGAGCCCATCCTACATTGGACAGTCGTAATTCTGTCGTAATATTTATTCGTTTTTCTTCAGTTATTGTAATGGGAAGGGTTTTAAATTTTCTCTGCTTATGATTGATGGGCGGAGCCCATCCTACGTTTAAAAGAGGCAGTAAAGACAAGGAAGATTTTGTGAGTGTACAAGTGTACATGATCAAAATCTGACACAGTATTTGCTGGTTTCGCGAAGAAATTTATTTTGCTAGGCTTATTCACAGTGAGGCTGGCAGAGTCAAGGAACATTTTGTGAGTGCACACGCGTGCTTGATCAAAATGAGACGCAGGATATGCCAGCTTCACGAAGAAGAAGCCAGCAAAATGGTGCCCAGGAGAGGACTTGAACCTCCACGACCTTACGGTCACCAGCACCTGAAGCTGGCGCGTCTACCAATTCCGCCACCTGGGCACAGGTGGGACGTGCATTGTACTCAAGGTGTGGTGGGCTGGCAAGTCAGGATTGCCACAATTCCATCAACAAATCGATCAATCGACTGGCTTCCTTGTGCTCCTCTGGCATGTTGAAGCGTGGTATCTGTTCGCTGATGTCTTTTTCGGCGTAATGTTGAATGATCAGCCATTCCAACAGTGGGTGGCCTGAACCCGCGTACTCCCAGTCAATGATGATGGGGTTTTCATGGCCGATGATGTTGTATGGGTGGACGTCAAAATGCAACAAGCGGTTTTGTTTCTGCCAGAAACCCGTTTGGTTAAGGGCTTTGACTGATTCACTGATCGCCTTTTTCAGGGATTCTGAGGCATCGGCAAAAAACAAGATGTACTCTATGATCCGAGCCATCAAGTAAGTGGCTTTGTTGTTGTAATGAATTTGGTGCAAGCGGCCCAGTTTGACTTTAAGTCGTTGTAAAAGGTCGGGATTCGCCAGGTCGTCTGTGGTCCAAGCATCGCCCTCTACCCAGCGGGTGATCAAACACTGCTTTTCAACGTCATGTGCAATCAAATCCGGTCCGATGTCTTGGCCTTGAATCAATGTCAGGATGTCAATTTCACGCTGTCTGTTGATCCCTGGCATGTCGTTTTGGTTGAGGCGCACGGCCCAACGACCCAAGGTGGTTTCCACTTGATAGGTCTTGTTGATCGTGCCTTGACAGGCGGGCTCAAATGACAACAGCCCTGCTTTTTTAACCGCAGGGATGCTCAGTAACTGTTGTTCAATGGCTTTGCTTGGCATGCTGTTGCTTCCACTGGTAAAGTCCTATGATGGATAATACCAAATACAAAGCGAACAAGGCACTGCTTTTTTCCAAACCTTTCAGCCAAAAAAGCACCATGGAAATGCCATTGATGCCCAACCAATAATACCAATTTTCATACACCTTACCGATGACCAAGAACGTGGTGACCACAGCAAAGCACGTGGTCAATGCATCCCAATAGGCGTAATCGGCACCCACAGTTGACATGTAATAACCCAAAGGCGGGACACAAAGTGCCGTCAAAACAATCAACTTGGCATGTTTTGGCCATGGCCATTTGACGATCGGCAAGTGGTCGTCATTGGTGGTGCCACCGCGCCAGCGCCACCAACCATAGATCGCCATCACCAGATAAAAAACATTGAGGATCGACTCTGAAAACAAAGCGACGCTGTGGAACAGGTAAATGTAGATGCCGGTGCTGACAAAAGCAAAAAACCAACACCAGATGTTCTGCCGCATCACCAAAAGCAGATACATCACCGCAGCACCCACTGCCAACCATTCCAAGTTGTCGTCAGTCCACAATGATTCGATCAGACCCAGCGATTCGCTTTCCATCAAACCGCCTCTGGCGACAAGTCACCGTTCAGCACCTTCATCACAAACGGTGCCTTGGGCGTGGTTTGGTGTGCCCTTTGCATGGCCGCAGTGACGATGCCCATCACGATGGTGTAATCACCGAACACTTGTGTGCTCATGGTGTTGGTCAACACCTTGATGCCATCATGTCGATTCAAATCATCGATGAAGGCTTGGATGGCCGGGATGTATTCATCGGCCAAGGGGTACATGCTGATTTCTACCGAGACGTTCATGTGGCGTTCCTGTTGTTTCTTGTTTTAACTAATTTTATCAGCAGGCAGCCAGGGGTGCCTGCTGAAGTGGCTTAAAAGCTGATTTCAGCCGTGAGGCCAAAATGCGCTGGGTCTCCTTTGTGGGTGTACAGTTCGGGGTTCCACTCAGGCGGTACGACGCCAAAGTAAAAGCCGCGCACGGCATAAGTTTCATCAAACACATTGCGACCCCAAGCATAAACGGCCCATGAATCGGCCTGGTAACCGACTTTGGCATTGACTAAGGTGTAACTGTCAGAAATCTGGTCGTGTGAATCTGAAAAGTAAAACTCATCTGAACCATTGACATCAACACGGGCAAAGAATCCTGCATCGCCTTGGTACAAAGCGCCTAAATTAAAAGTGTAAGACGGTGCATGGGCTTGGTCTCGCCCGGTCAAATCACCTTCAATGGTGACGTAATCAGAAAACTCAGCATCCAACAATCCCAAAGCGCCATGGATCGACCAATTGCGGTTCGCTTGGAAACGGAAATCAGCTTCGATGCCTTGGTTTTTGCCTTCGGCTGCATTGCCAGTATAAAAGACATAATCCAATGGATTGGTCGGATCGGCTTGGTATGAGGTACTCACTTGCATATCGGAACGCTGAGAATAAAAAGCGGCCACATTCAAGTTCAAACGATAATCAAAAAAGTGACCTTTCAAACCAATTTCAAAATTGGTTAAGTATTCAGGATCATAATCACGCAAGATGGGGTCCAGAGCCAAACTTAAATTGAAGCCCCCTGCTTTGTAACCACGCGAAATGGTGGCGTAGATGTTTTGGCTGTCGGTCAAAGCATGGTTGATCGACAATTGACCACCCAACATGTCATCCGATGGAGACAGATCCAAACCTTCAGAATCCATATAATCGGCATCACGGGTTTCATAGCGCAGGCCTGTTGTTAACACCGTGCGATCACTCAAATGGGTGTCCAATTGGGCGAACAAAGCGGTGCTTTTGGCTTCAAAAGAGCTGCTCAAATCACGGTCAACATAACCATTATAAAAATCGTTGAAGACGTTGTCTTCTGTCAGACTGGAGTAATACAAGCCCACCAACCAGTCCGTGGTATCGCCAAAGATGCGCGAGTCATCAGAAACCAAACGAAACTCTTGGGTCAAGTGTTCCCTTTCACGGTCGTTCAAAGAAGTGAAGTCATAAGGTGCTTCATCACCCCAGTAGTCGTCATTGCCCCAGTCACCATCGAAAAAGTAACTGATGTCAGATTCGGTGTAAGCCGTGATGCTGATGACATCAAAAGCGGAAGGGCCCGAAAAGGTGTTGCGCATACTGAATCCTTTGGACTCTTGGCGGTCCCAACCCAAATCATCGATGTGG
>JAUHZH010000188.1 GCA_030426065.1 Gammaproteobacteria bacterium | reverse complement strand
GCTTGAAGAATTTGCATTGGTCTACCTGTTCAACGATGCCAACCGCGTGATTGCCTACATGTTCATGAACGGCACCAATTACGACCCTTCATTTGATGGTACTTATAAAGTGGGCGGTTTGCTGCCCGGCATGTATTTTGTTCAAGGTGGCGATCTGGGACGAGAATTTTTCCAAAGGGAACTGTATGAAAACATCGCCTGTCCTTGGAGCGGTTGTGATCGAGGTGCCGGCGGCACACCGGTTGTGTTGGGAGCCAATGAACAGCGCTTGGGTGTGAACTTCTTATTGGACTACGGCGGGAAAATCAGCGGTACGGTGACCGATGCCCTTTCAGGCCTGCCCATCAACACACCCAACACCACCCACTACATTCAATTCTACGACAGTGACGGCAACGTGGCTGGCGGTGCCGGCATCAATCCTGATGGCACGTACACTTCACAGCGCGCACTGCCTCCGGGCACCTATTCGGCTCGCACAGGTTCGATGTTCAATGGAGAATTCATTGAGCATTATAGATTGTCCTGGTGTGACTTGTGATTTGACTGCAGGCAACATCACGGTTTCCGCGTACGAACGCCAGGATCCAAGAGACCCAGCGGCGGAAGCGGCAGCGGCTACAAGAACAGGCATCGATTTTGCTTTGTCTGCAGGCTATAACTTCTCAGGAACCATCACTGAAATTGGTTCCACTGACCCGATTCCTGATGTGCACGTGCTGGTGTATAACGACATGGGTGAATTTGCCCATTGGGCCACCACCGATGCTTCAGGAAATTTCACGGTTCAAGGCCTGCCTCCAGGGACGTATTACGCTTTAACTAATAATGGGTCCAACTTACCCTTCATGGGGTTGAATCAAACTGAATCAGGCGGTTGGATTGACATCTTGTTTGACGGAACGCCTTGTCCTGGTTCCACCTGTGATGTCACCACAGGTGATCCCATTGTCATCACCAACAGTGCTTTTAGGTTCGGTGCGCCTTCTTACAATTTTGGCTTGAATGCCGGTGGCACTATAGCCGGGCAGGTGAAAAACTTTGAAGATGGTTTGCCAGCAGGTGCCGTTGCTGTCAATGTTTTTAATGCACAAGGTGATTTCTTTGGCAGTTACCAAACAGACAATTCTGGCTTTTACATGACCGTTGGTTTCCCACCAGGCACCTATTTCATGACCACGACAAACAACGGTGCATTGCTGGATGTGAAGTATGGTAATGACTACTGTGTTGTCGACAATTGTGACCCGTTGGATGCCATTCCAGTGGTGATACAAGGGAATGAGGACTTGGTGGGTCATGACTTCTTGTTAAGGCCTGATTTTATATTCAAGTCGAACCTGGAATGATAGAAAGGATTCATTAGAAAAAGGCCGCATCTGCGGCCTTTTTTATGGGATGAACTGGTTTCGCAACCCTGCGGCTGGACACTGCACTCGGCCCAGGTCGCTTACAGGGATGTAGGTGTGTCGTGTGAGCAGGGATGCGGAAACGACCGCCCTATTTTGCAAGCAATTCACCTCGCGCTTCACTCCTCGCCACCCAAAACTGTCATTACAAACGAGCCTAAAATCAACCACTGTTATTCTATCCAAGCCTCAAGGTCAGGCAATGAAAGTGTTGCGGTTTGAACTTGTTCAAGAAGCGACACTGGAATGCCGTTGACCGTGAGGGCCGTAATCTCATATTTAAAATTGATTTGAGTTCGATGCGGAGAAGGTTTAGGAATGTGATTTCATGTCAACCTGAGAAGCAGTTGTGCCTCTGAGGGGTTGTGATAAAATCATTGTTTTCTACTTTTGAGGTGAATCATGAGCCAAATCAACCCCATTGCCTGGTTTGAAATATATGTGAATGACATGGCGAGGGCCAGGGCGTTTTACCAAGGCGTCTTACAAATTGAACTCAGCGAATTGGTGATGCCAGATGCGCCGATTGAAATGTACCAGTTTCCGCAGAACATGGAAGCCATGGGTGCATCAGGTGCTTTGATTAAGTCCGAAGGCATGCCGCCAGGACCTGGTGGTACCTTGGTTTATTTTCAGTGTGAAGATTGTGCCACTGAATCCGGTCGTGTCGCAGCGCATGGTGGACAGGTCTTGCAAAGCAAAATGGCGGTGGGTGAATACGGTTTCATTGCCCTGGCCCAAGACACAGAAGGCAACACCATTGGCTTGTTTTCGACCCAATGATTGGCTCATAAAAAAGGCGACACCATGGTCGCCTTTTGATCTGTAGGCAAGGCGCAATCAGAAGTTGAAGCGGTAGCCCACTTCCAAACCAGTCCCTTCGCCATCCCAACTTTGAACAGCAAAACTCAAACCTTGGTTCTGGTTGAATTTGTAAACACCTTTGACTTCAGCGATGTAGTAACCCCTGGTGGCGCGATCCACTTCGTTGTATTTCAATTCTGTGTGCAACTCGAAATGATCACTCAAAGCCGATCGTGTACCGAGGGCCAAACCATATACGTCTGTACCACGGATTGATTCTTCACGGCCGTAATGGGCTTTGGTGAAGAAGTCGGTTCGGTCAGTCACGCCTGTGTGGTAACCGAAATTGACTTCATAATGATCCCACTCAGCACCACCGTTTTCTAATTGCCACCATTCGCCACCGATGGTGAAGTGTTCAGTGATTTCAGCGTTGGCTTCAATGTGCCATGCGTTTGGGTCACCCGCCAAATCAACAACGCCGTAGCCCACTTCGAAGAAAGAATGACTGATGTCGCTTTGGCTGTCTTGAGCCACTGCGGTCAATGAGGCTGTCAACAGCCCCAATGCAATGATTTTTTTATTCATGTTGTACTTACCCTATGGTTGCGTTTTGTTTAAATGCATTGGGCTCACAATGAAGCGAGCCCAATGGTGGGGATTATATGGATGTGAACATGAATTGAAACTGAATTAATGTAACTTTAACAGCAATTAAAATAGTCTTAAAAGAATGTTAAAAAGATCACTTAAGGTACTTGTTGAGGATGTAGTCATTCAACAAACGCACGCCATATCCAGAAGCGCCTGGTGAGGCATTGTGTGGCTGTGCATTGCTGCCCCAGGCAACCCCTGCGATGTCAAAATGAACCCATTGGGTGTCTTCACGGACAAAGGCACCGATGAAAGCGGCACCGGCACTCGCACCTGGCGCGTCTGGTCCTGAATTCATCACATCGGCGACGTCATTCTCAATGGCTTTGAAGTGGTTGTCATTCAAAGGCAGCTGCCACACTTCATCACCAGAATTTTTGCCCGCATCAATGAAATCGGCCACCAAATCATCATGTCGAGTGAACATGCCGCTGAAGTCTTTACCCAACGCACGTCCGACAGAACCCGTTAAAGTGGCCAAGTCAATCAGCAAGGCAGGGTCGTACTTGATGTCACCATAATGGATTGCATCAGCCAACACCAAACGGCCTTCGGCGTCTGTGGAACGGATTTGGATGGTTTTGCCTGACATTGATGTGACCACATCACCCGGTCTTTGGGCGGTGGCTGAGGGCATGTTTTCTGCCAAAGCAGCAATGGCCACCAAGTTCACTTCCGCATTTTGCCCGGCCAAGGCGTACAAGGTACCCATGGCAGCCGCTGCACCTGACATGTCGAATTTCATGTTCCACATGTTTTTTGGGTTTTTCAAACTGATGCCGCCAGTGTCAAAGGTGATGCCTTTACCCACCACAACGACCGGCGCGTCACCTTTTTTACCACCCATGTATTCAACCACCATCATGCGGGGTTGTCTTGAAGAACCTTTACCGACACCGTAAATCGCACCCATGCCCTTTTTGACCATGTCTTTTTCGTCATAGGTTTTGATTTTGATTTTGTTCATGCCCTTGAAATGCCCTGTCCAAGTGTCAACAAAGCTTTGTGGGTAGATGACGTTGGCTGGCTCGTTGCTGATGTTGCGGGTGAGGTAAATGGCATTGGCCACTGGCTCCCAAGTGCTGTTGTAAATCGTAGAAGTTGAATCAGCGCCCTCACTGAACATCACGATGTTTTTTTGACGCTTGTGGCGTTCACTGTCAGTGTAATATTTGTCGAAATAGTAACTCCCCAACTTGGCACCGTAGGCGAGGTTGGCCAATACAGCAGCATCGCTGACGTCAAAGGCAAACACAGGGGCTTTTTTAAAAGCTTCAACCGCATCTTGTATGGCTTGGCCGCCGATGTTTTGCCATTCCAAGTCACTGTGCTTGGCTTCCTTTTCGCCTAAGCCAATCAACAAAATTTGCTTGAAATCACTGCCTTTGGGAGCAGGGATCAGTTGGCTGCTTTTGGCTTTGCCTTCGAAAGCAGTGGCTTGAATGGCGTGGCTGATGTCGCCTTGGGCATCCAGTTGCTGACCGAGTGTGCCCAATTCACCTTCTTGGTAAACACCCAAAACCAACAAGTCATTGTCGGGCAGCTGGTCTGTGAATGTGAGGCTGGTGGGTTGAGTTGACGTGGCTGTGTTGAACAGCATGACCAATACAAAAACCAATGAAAGTCGCATGATTCCTCCGATACATGTGAAAAGCGCCCAAGGGTAGCAGATGTGGCGTGAAAATGCTGTAGGCCAATGGTTGGTTTTGCTCCAGTTGAGGTTCATTCTGAAACCAATCGGTGGTAAGGTGGCGCCATGAATTCAATCCCTTTGAACATCGGCATCCTGGCGCACGTGGACGCTGGAAAAACCACATTGACTGAACAAATGCTGTTTAGAGCAGGTGCTTTGCGTCTGGTGGGCAGTGTCGACAAAGGCACTTCTGCCACGGACCATTTGGCGGTAGAAAAAGCACGCGGCATTTCTGTACGTGCGGCCACGGCCAGTTTCGAGTGGCAAGGTCAAAGAATCAACATCATCGATACACCTGGCCACGTGGATTTCAGTTCAGAAGTCGAACGTGCCTTGTTGGCTTTGGACGCAGCCGTTTTGGTTTTGAGTGCGGTCGAAGGAGTCCAGGGCCAAACGCTGACGGTGTTTCAGGCCTTGCGTGACCTGTCCATCCCAACATTGGTTTTTATCAACAAGGTTGATCGTTTGGGCGCTGATCCTGAACATGTGATCCATGAATTTGAGCAAGAGTTTGGAGTGACTTGCGCACCGTTGCAGCAGGTGGAAGCAGTGGCCTCCAATAACCCAG
>JAUHZH010000187.1 GCA_030426065.1 Gammaproteobacteria bacterium | reverse complement strand
ACTGGGAAACCGCCCTCTACTGCGTTGTCACCCTTGAAAAGGAAGTGCCATTCCCTGCGGATGACGCCTTGTATAGGGCAGTTTCACAGTCCGCTGATAGCCCAGCCAAGTTCAGGACACTACACTAGGTGCGGTCAGTTGTTTTATTGTTCGCAAGCCGTTGTCGTGATCAATTGATGCTGTTCGTTGGTTTGGAAGCATTCACCGAGTAAGGAGCAGTAACAGGCGCTGAACTCGATATCAAAACGGACGTCATTGATTTGTTGCCACAATGCTTCGTTGGCGGGGTGTTTTTTAAAACGGAAAAAATCCAATTGAGATTGACCTGCAAGGACGCTGTTTTCTACCGGGCTGGTCAAGTATTGCGGCAGCTGTTTCCCTTCTTCAGATTTTATCTTTGTCATGTATTCTGCAAAAGAGTCAGCACAACATGCATTGAACACAGAGAATATGTGAGGGTGTTTTTGGTTTTTGTATGACAGGGTCATGCTTTTGATGATGGCTGGCCCAATGCCGGCATTGACCAAAGTCAGCTGTATTTCTTCTTCGTCGTTGTCATTGACGTTGCCATGCTCAAAATGAATCAATGGGAAGGTCATGGCTTTGACTTGTTTTTCGGCGGCATCTGCCTGCAAATAAGTGGCATAAAAAGAGGCCGCCGAGATTAAAATGGCACACAGGGCAATGATGAAATTGATTTTATCTTGCCGACTGCTCATCTTCACCAATTCACAGCTTCTCGGTGAACAGGCATGGTCATGCAGCGACAACCACCGCCTCCTCGAGACAATTCAGAACCGTCCATGGCCACAGCGGCTTTCTGACCCGGCGTCAGTGTCACCTTTTGTTCGATGATGTCTTGGGCATCAACGATGTCAAAACCCGATTGGTTCAGTGCTTCCATGGTGGCCCGGTTGTGCTTGTAGCCGATGATTTGACCCGGTGCAAAAGTGAAAAAATTGGCACCGCTGGTCCATTGTTCGCGTTCTTGTGAGAAAGCATTGTCACCACCGCAATTGACAAAATTCATGTCCAAACCAAAATGACGCAGCGCTTTCGGCAACCCGGAATATTCTGTAATTTTCTTGATTTTGCCCATGCTGCAAGCCATGTGAAATGCTTTGCACTTACCAGGTCCAGTGATCAAAGGTGAAAAATTCATCACCGTGTCGCGGTCCAGCAAAGTGAAAATCATGTCCAAGTGGATGGTGGCACGGATTTTGGGCAAATCAACCACGATGATGTCGAGTTTCTCCATCCGGTGTGACATCTTTTGAGCGATGCGATCAATGGCCGCAGCAGAAGTGCGCTCTGAAAAACCGATGATCAGCAAATCATCACGGAAAACCAGCAAGTCGCCACCTTCAATCGTGACGTCTTCAGATTGCCTCAATGTGCCATCAAAATGAAAACCTTGACCGGATAATTTTTCGTGGTTATTGAACATCGCTTTCAACAACAAAGCTTCAGTCAAACGCACCCGATGGGCCATCGATCCAATCACGGCCTTGTCATAAACACACATCACCGCATCACGGGTAAAGAAAGCATTGGGCAACGGCGGTATGGCATGTCGGGATGGGCTCAAATAGCGCTCCAAGGTGTCCTTTTTCAACAACGTGCCTTCAAAAAATTGACGCGACAATTGCGCAGCAGGCAATGCCATCAAATCATCAACCAGCTCATTGTGACCATGCAAAGCACATACATCTTGAAGCAAATCCAATTTGACTTTATTGTCCTGCAAAACATCCGTCAACAAAGAGGAAAACTCCAACACATTGTCAGCCACTTGATTCAAAACACCTGACAATTGCCTGTGTTCTTTGAGGGCCAGTTCCAATGTCAAAATGTCATCGTACAACACTTCTTCGGCAGTTTCTGGCGTCATGTTCTCCATTTCCGGGCCGGGCTCATGGATGATGACCGTGTTCAGTTTACCAATCTCAGAATAGTTGGAAATTTTGCTCATTGTTTACTTACTCGTCGAAAGAGATGTGGATTTTACTGGAACGGGCAACCGATTGACAGCTCAAGATGTAGCCAGCATCCAGCTCCCATTGTTCCAAAGAATAGTTGTTGATCATTTCAGCCTCACCTTCTACCAATTTGCATCGGCAAGTGGCACAAACCCCTGCTTTACAAGAGTATGGCAAGTCAACACCCGCTGATTCAGCGGACTCAAGCAAGGTCGCTTGTTCACCGGCCTTGATGTCAAATCGGTGGTTGGCGCCGTCTATGGTGACGGTGATGCCAGCATCTTCTTTGATGGTTTTATCGGCCAGTGATATTTCCTGACCTTCTGACAAAAAGCGTTCATTGTGGATGTTTTCTTGTGGCACACCCAGCAGCTCCAAGGATCGACACACTGCGTCAATCATTTCACCGGGCCCGCAAACGAAATAATCAGCCACTTCCAACTGGTTCAAAAAGTGATCTTTGATGAACGTCACTTTACCATGGTCAATGCGTCCATGATTGAAAGGCATGTCCACTTTTTGGCGTGACAAAAAGAAATGCACGCTGAAACGGCCTTGGTACTGGTCTTTCAAAGCAGCAATTTCATCATGCAACAAGATATCACCTGAAGTGGAATTGCCATAAAACAAGATGAATTGGGCATCATCCGTTTGTTCCAAAGTGGCATAAATCATCGCCATCACCGGCGTGATGCCTGAACCCGCTGCGAATGCCACATAACATTGGCCATTCTTGGGCTGCAAGGCAAAGTGCCCTGTGGGTGGCATCACTTCGACTTGATCACCGACTTGATATTGGCTTTGTGCTGGTTCTGAGAAACGGCCGCCTTCGACTGATTTGATCAGCACATTAAGTTGGTCTTTTCGCAAGCTGGATGAACAGATTGAGTAACTGCGTCGCAGCTCTTCACCGTTGTGCATCTGCTTGAACGTCAGGTGTTGTCCTGGAATGAAATCAAATTCATCCTGCAGATCAGAAGGAATGTCCAAAGTCCAAACCACGGCATTGGGTTGTGGATCAATGGCCGTGATGGTCAGTTTATAAAATTGGTGCATGACATTTAAAATGATCAAATGGTTCTGCGCAGTCCAAGCACCGATACAAGGCTTTACAAGCGGTTGAGCCAAACTGGCTGATCACTTCGGTGTTTTTGGAATGGCACAAGGGGCAAGCCACGGCATGTCCTCGCGCCACAGGTGGTGCGATGCCATAGGCGTGCATTTTTTCTCGGCCGGATTCGCTGATCATGTCAGTGGTCCAAGCCGGTGCGTTGTGTATTTTGATGTTTGGATTGGTGATTTGGCGTGCTGCCAAAGCCGCTGTGATGTCTTCCTTGATCGCATACATGGCTGGACATCCTGAATAGGTCGGGATGATGTTTACGGTAACAACATCACCGTCCACATCCACCGACTGCAGAATGCCCAATTCCTTGATGCTGATCACCGGGATTTCAGGGTCTTTAACGGCCTCTAACCAGCCTTCAATTTGCGCAGCGGTGGTTGTCATCACCATTCACAGCCTGGATAGGCCCGTTGCAAGAATTGCATTTCAGCCAGCATGTAACCCAAGTGTTCGGAATGCTCACCTTGTAAACCACCAGTGGCCACCCAACCAGTCTCAGGCAAAATCAATTGGCACTGAGCCAAATGCGTTTCCACCATGCTTGACCACTCACTTTGGATCACTGACATGTCGGGTGCTGTGCCCTGCTCGTGTAGGGCTTGGATCCCTGCATCGGTTTCAAACAATTCTGGGGTATAAAACCACAAATCATCCAAAGCTTTTTGCATTTTCTGGTGCGCCTCTTCGGTGCTCATACACAAACGCTTCAACCATTCATGGCTGCGCTCGTGGTGGTATTGCACTTCGATCAAAGCTTTTTTGGCCACATCTGACAACGGCTGGTAACAACTTTCAGTCAAAGCGCGATACAGCAGCAAAGCATACACATCAACAAAGTATTGCTTCATCATGGTGTACGCAAAGTCACCACGCGGTAATTCAGTCAACAAGGGGTTGCGATAATCATGGGCATCTCGCAAAAAAGCCAGATCGTCTACCGTGACGTCATCATCAGCCACTTCTACAGCCAATTGGTAAAACAAATTGGCATGGCCCATGGTATCCAAGGCGACATTGGTCAAAGCCACGTCTTCTTCCAAATAGGGACCGTGACCACACCATTCAGACAATCGCTGACTCATGGTCATGCTGGTGTCAGCCAGTCGCAAAAAATAAGGGTATAAATGCTGGGCGTCCATCACATGTTTTCCACTTCTTTGTCCAAAGGATAAAAGGTTGGGTGTCGATACACCTTGTCTTCTGCAGGATCGAACCATTCATGTTCTTGAACTGGGTTGCTCGATGCAATGTGTGCGGCTTCAACCACCCAAATACTCACACCTTCTTGGCGACGGGTATAGACATCACGGGCGTTCAACAAAGCCATCTTGTCATCAGAGGCATGCAAAGAGCCGACGTGGCGGTGATTCAAACCCGCTTTAGAACGGATAAAAACTTCGTATAACTTGTTAGACATCAGGCTGCTTCCTCTTGGTCTTTTTGGCTGCTTTCTTGATAAACACGTGCGGCTTCTCGAACCCAAGCGCCGTCCTCATGGGCTTTGATTCGTGCGTTCATTCGTTCTTTGTTGCAAGGGCCATTGCCTTTGATGACTTCAAACAATTCTGTAAAATCAATTTCGCCATGGTCGTAACATTGCTTTTCTTCATTCCATTTCAAATCTGGGTCAGGAATGGTCAAGCCCAAATGTTCTGCTTGTGGCACAGTGGCATCAATGAATTTTTGCCTCAGGTCGTCGTTGGAAAAACGTTTAATTTTCCACTTCATGGATTGTTCAGAGTGTTTGGAATCTTTGTCACTGGGACCAAACATCATCAAAGCTGGCCACCACACCCGGTCCAAAGCCCTTTGCGCCATGGCTTTTTGCTCTTTGGATCCACGCGCCAAAACCGTCATGATTTCATAGCCTTGTCTTTGATGAAAACTTTCTTCTTTACAGATGCGAACCATGGAACGCGCATAGGGACCGTAAGAAGCTCGACACAAAGGCACTTGGTTCATGATGGCAGCACCATCGACCAACCAACCAATGGCTCCCATGTCGGCCCAACAAGGTGTTGGATAATTAAAAATACTTGAGTATTTCGCTTTTCCAGTCAACAACTCTTCGGTC
>JAUHZH010000472.1 GCA_030426065.1 Gammaproteobacteria bacterium | reverse complement strand
TCATCACTGCCGGTATGGGTGGTGGTACAGGAACGGGTGCTGCACCTGTGATTGCACAAATTGCCAAAGAAATGGGTATTTTGACGGTTGCAGTTGTAACCAAGCCATTTCCTTTTGAAGGCAAGCGTCGCATGGATGTGGCCAACAAAGGCATTCAAGACTTAGAACAACATGTGGATTCATTGATCACCATACCCAATGCCAAGTTGTTGACGCATTTTGGGCGTGATGTGACTTTGTTGAATGCTTTTAAAGCGGCCAATGATGTGTTGCAAGGTGCGGTGCAGGGGATTGCTGAATTGATCACACGCCCGGGTTTGGTGAATGTCGATTTCGCTGATGTGAAAACAGTGATGTCAGAAATGGGCATGGCCATGATGGGTTCCGGTTCTGGCAAAGGTGATGACCGTGCGGCACAGGCGACTGAATTGGCGATGAATTCTCCATTACTGGAAGACATTGATATGCATGGTGCCAATGGCGTGTTGGTCAACATCACAGCAGGCATGGACATGACCATTGGTGAATATGAAGAAATCGGTGATTTAATCAAAGAATATGCATCAGATGAAGCCACAGTTGTAGTGGGTACTTCGATTGACATGGACATGACCGATGAAATTCGAGTCACAGTGGTGGCCACTGGTTTAAACCAAGGTTCAAGCCAAACTCAGGTGAGACCACAAATCAGGCCTGTAGAAGTGAAGCGTACTGGAACCAGTAACCAGCATGTGAATCAATCAAATGTGACGCAGCAGCCCATCAGGGCAACACGTGAAGAAGTGGTTGAGACGGCGCCGCAAAGCACCAACACTGGCAATACGGTCGTGGACAAGTTGCGTGATTCACGTGCCGAATTAGACAATGATGATTATTTGGACATTCCGACCTTTTTGAGGAATCAGCTGGACTGACAGTCCTCAGTAAGGGGCGGAAAACAAACGACGAATCAGGCGATTACCTCCTCGCCTGGTTTGTGGTATGGATGTCACACTGTGGCAAAAATGCAACAGATGACCTTGATTGAGAGGTTAAATGTGATACAATTCACGGGTTTTGTACCCCTTGCTGATTAAAATTGCGCCTATGATCGCACA
>JAUHZH010000186.1 GCA_030426065.1 Gammaproteobacteria bacterium | reverse complement strand
ACAGGTAAATGACAGGTCAACTCGCCATTTTTTGCCTTGAATACGGCTGGTACACCTTCACCATTCAAGCACTGCACATCACAATCTTGCTGGGCGCCAAATGTCACCACTTTGGATTCAATCGTTTCTTTCCAAAAATCAGCATAATGGTCATCGTGGTTAACCACAGCCACACCCGATGGCTTCAAGGCCAAGTAGATTTCACCTTTGCCTTTGGCGATGTTATCCACCGACCCAAAGCGTCCGACATGGGCATTGGACACGTTGTTGACCAATGCCACATCGGGCGGTGCCACTTGGCACAGGTGTTTGATGTCTCCCAATTGAGCAGCCCCCATTTCAATGACTGCAAATTCGTCCATCAAACCCAACTGCAAAACCGATAAAGGAACACCGATTTCATTGTTTAAATTACCCGGGGTTGCGAAACAACGGTGTGATTGTGACAACACCGATGCCAGCATGTTTTTCACGGTCGTTTTTCCATTCGAACCAGTGATGGCGATGACCTTGGCTTGACACTGCTTGAGCCAAGCTTTGGCCAAGGCAGTCAATGCTTTCAATGCATCATGACAAATGATTTGAGGCACACTGACCTCAACCGCTTGCGACACCAAGACTGCAGCGGCACCCTGGTCCACTGCTTGCTTGCAATAATCCTCACCATTGAAGTGTTCGCCTTTGAGGGCGACAAAAAGCTGCCCAGCCTCTACTGTTCTGGAGTCGGTACTGATGCCTTGAATGCGGGCCTCTTTACCCACCATTTGTCCACCGACTATGGCAGCCACTTGATGCAAGTTCATCTTGATCATGCAGCCACCTCCATCAAATCTTGAATCACCTGTGTGTCACTGAAAGGGTGACGCACACCATTGATTTCCTGGTACGTTTCGTGGCCTTTACCGGCCACCACAACCACATCACCTGAGTCACTCAATGCCCTGACCATTTGAATGGCTTTCTTGCGGTCCAATTCAACACGAACCGGTTGCTCAATGCCTTCCAAAACGTCATCGACAATGGATTGTGGGTCTTCTGTTCTTGGGTTGTCACTGGTGATGATCACTTCATCGGATGCTCGCCACGCCGCCCGCCCCATCAGCGCCCTTTTACCCGCGTCACGATCTCCGCCACAACCAAACACGCACCACAAGCGACCGGATACATGGTGGCGGACACTTTTCAGCACCGAATCCAAAGCATCTGGCGTGTGTGCATAGTCCACAACCCAAGTCAATCGCTTGTCATTGTCGACAATCACTTCCATTCGCCCTGGCACGCCAGGCAATTGCCTGATGATCGATTGCAAATGTGTCAAAGTGCTGCCCAGCGCATGCATTGAGGCCATCACCAACAGTAAATTCTCGACATTGAACAAGCCCATCAGTGGGCTGTTGATGGTCACTTGATTGCCTTGGTGATGCACAACAAAAGCCAGTCCTTCACGATGCGGTTCTATGCTGCGGGCAACCCAATCGAACCCTTCATTAAAACCATAACTTTGTGTGGCTTGGCTGCTCAATGTATCAGCCAACCAAGCCTGACCACAGACATCATCGCCATTGATGATGGCCAATTGACTTTCAAATTTTGTGAACAGCATTTTTTTGGCTGCGCCGTAGGCGGCCATGTTTTTATGGTAATCCAAGTGGTCCCGAGACAGCTGTGTAAACATGGCATGGTGAATCACCAAACCATTCAGCCGGCCTTGATGCAAGCCATGAGAAGACGCTTCCATGCACACATGCGTGGCACCTTGATCTGCCAATTGGCGCATCAATTGATGTAATTTGATCACGGAAGGCGTGGTGTTCGAGCCCGCTTCCAACTGATCGGCAAACCCGGTCCCGAGGGTGCCAATGTAAGCAGCCTGGTGACCCATTGCATTCAAACCGTGCATCAAGAACCAAGCCACCGAAGTCTTGCCGTTGGTCCCCGTCACTGCCAACACCTTGACTTGCTTACTGGGTTGGTTGTAAAAGTGGTGTGCCAAATCACCGAGTTGCTCTGCCAAGTCATCCACCACCAGCAAGGGCAATGGGCACTGGGCCATTTTACGATCAGTCAACACCGCCACGGCGCCTTGATTGACGGCATCCTCCAAGTATTGCATGCCATGTCCGCCTTGACCTTGAACAGCGACAAACACATCGCCTGCCTGCACCAATCGGCTGTCCATTTGCAGGTCACTGACCATGAAGTCTTCTCCATCAAATGGAAAAGACAGAATGGCAGCAACTTCTGACCACAACTTATCCATGGGCATCCTCGTCATTGTCAGGCTGTTCAACCATTTGGGTTTCCCTGTCACCAGGCACATTCAGCAAACGCAAGCCTGATTGCATGATTTTGGCGAACACCGGCGCCGCCACTTGGCCACCATAGTATTCTTCCCCTTTTGGGTTGTTGATGCTGACAACCACCACCAAACGCGGGTCGCTCGCCGGCGCAAAGCCTGCAAACGATGCAATGTAATTGTCTGAATAACCACCTTTTTCAGCGATTTTGGCTGTCCCTGTTTTTCCTGCCACAGAATAGTTGGCAATGGCGGCACGGTGGTTGGCGGCATCGTCAACCACATGGGTCAACATGTCGAGCATTTCAGTTGCCACCTGTGGGTCCATCACGGCTTTGTCTTGGTTGACGTTGCCCTTGATCAATGTCGGTTGTCGGTAACGCCCTTGGTTGGCAAAAACGCTGTAAGCAGCCGCCAGCTGCAATGTCGTCACAGAGAGGTTATAACCCCTGGAAATGGCGGCATGATCTGAAGTTCGCCAGCGCTCGTGGTGTGGCAGATAACCCGCTGACTCACCCAAGAAACCGACCGCTGTTTTTTGACCAAAACCAAATCGCTGATACACATCCCAAAGGTGATCTTTACCCAAACCCAAAACCAGCTTGGCCATGCCCACGTTGCTTGATTTAACCAACATTTGCACCAGGTTCAATTCACCATAATCCCTGAAATCGTGGATGGTGTAACCATCCAATTGATACACACCCGGCGCGGTGTTGATCACCGAATTGCGGTCGTATTGACCACTTTCCAAGGCAGCCACCACCGCAAAAGGTTTCATCACTGAACCTGGCTCATAAATGTCTGTCAGTGCACGGTTGCGCAGCCCTTCTATGTTTTTGTCTGCGGCATTGGGGTTCAAAGAGGGTCGGTTCACCATCGCCAAGACTTCACCGGTTTTGGCATCCAACGCCACCGCCGAACCCGAGTCAGCTTGGTGGATGGCCACCGCTTTTTTCAGCTCATAATAAGCCGCGTATTGCAAACGCTTGTCGATGCTTAAGTGGAGGTCTTTTCCAGGCATGGCCGCTTGCAGCTCATCGACATCAATGTCTGAAATCACTTGACCCAACAGGTCTTTGACAACAATCTTTTTACCTGATTCACCGGTCAACCATTGGTCATAGGTTTGCTCCAAGCCTTCTTGACCTTGGTCATCGATGTTGGTGAAACCGACCACATTGCCAAACACTTCTCCGGTGGGGTAAAAACGCTTGAACTCGGTTCTGAATTCGACCCCTTCGACATCCAGCGCTCTGACCGAATCGGCCACAGCCGGCGTGATGCGGCGTTTGATAAACAAGAACTGGCGGTCTTTGTGACTGGCGATGATTTGTTTTAACTTGTCTGCATTGAGGTCCAGCACTTCAGCCAGCTGATCCACTTTACTGAATTGGCCCATCAGTTTACTGGGATTGATGCCAACCGACTCCATCGGCGAACTCAACGCCAAAGGCTCTTCATTCCGATCGTAAATGGCACCACGAGACACTGGAATTTCAACTTCCCTCACATGACGCTTGTCTGCTTGAGATTGATAAAAGTCAGTGCGACTGACTTGCATGGTGAACGCCCGCCCCAAAATCACAACAAAGAAACACAGCAAGAAGGCCATAACAATGGCCACCCTCAAACTGATGTTCACGTGTGCTTGTTTGGACTTCATCTTTTAATCACCATGATTTGTTCGGCTTCTGGCAGCCTCATATCCAACGATTTCTTGGCCGTTGTGGCCACTTTAAAACTGGCAGAATGGGCTGCTTTTTCGATTTGCAATCGCCCCCATTCTGTTTTCAATTGCATTTTTTCATCTTCAATTTTTTGCATCGCCGCAAAAACTTTTCTGGTTTCGTTTTGACTGTGAACATAGGCAACCAATGTGATCACCAGAACCGACACCAAAACCAAACTCAAAATGACCTTCCACATCACAACAACTCCGCCGTTCGCATTATGGCACTGCGCGCTCTGATGTTGGGATCCACATCCACCGCCTTGACTGGCTTACCCACTAGCTTCAGCAAAGCCGGCCGCAAATGATCGGGAAGCACAGGCATCCGACGGTCGACCGTTTCAGGCTTGGACATGTCTCGCATGAACCTTTTCACCAGCCGGTCTTCCAATGAATGGAAACTGATGACCACCAAACGACTGCCAGATTTCAGCAGCTTCAAACTTTGGGGCAACATCCGTTCAATCTGTCCCAACTCATCATTCACATGAATCCGAACCGCTTGGAACACGCGGGTGGCTGGGTGTTTTTTCTCTTTGGGGTGGGGTTTGTTCACTTGTGCAATCACATCCACCAAATCCTTGGTTGTTTTTAATGGTCTTTCCAATCGGGTTTCGGCGATGGCCCGCGCAATCCTGCCGGCATTTTTTTCTTCACCGTAACGCCAAAAAACTTTTTTCATTTCATCAACAGGGGCGGTGTTCAGCCACTCGGCTGCCGACTGACCCGATTCACAATCCATTCGCATGTCCAAAGGACCGTCATTTTGGAAACTGAAACCTCGGTGCGCATCATCCAGTTGAGGTGATGACACCCCAAAATCAAACAACACACCATCGAATTGCTTTGCTTCTTCTGTCAATTGATTGACCACCGTTTCAAAATCACCCGCCAACACCGTGACCCGATCATCTTCTACCGCCAAATCGCGAGCAAAGGCCAAGGCTTCTGGATCACAATCCACAACGAACAAGCGGCCGGCATCCGACAATTGAGCCAGAATGGCTCGACTGTGACCACCGCGGCCAAAAGTACCGTCCAAATAATGACCATCGGGATCCACGGACAGTGCCGTCACTGCTTCATGGAGTAACACAGATTGGTGCAATTCTTGAAACATCACAACACCAACTGTTTCATGGCATCAGACACCTCGCCATTCATGGCCGGCACCTGATGACGCTGCTTCATCAAAGCATCCTCATTCCAAATCTCAAACTTAGTACCCAAACCCA
>JAUHZH010000185.1 GCA_030426065.1 Gammaproteobacteria bacterium | reverse complement strand
TGCTTTTTTCAACCAAAAACGAGTCGAGTAACGCCGAGATGGACAGACCTTCAAGAGGAACGCAAGTCAATTTGCCACAGCCTTTGATCACCCCTTCGGCTTCCCTGTCTTTACCCATCAGCGCATGTGAGCGATACAAAGAAACAAAATCGATGGCAATGGGTCTTGAAGTGTCTGGCTGTTTGGGCAGCGAAACCTCTGCATACAAACGGTGTTCTGGGTGCCAATACACGGCCACCTTATCCACCTGACTGACATTCTGAATGATGTCTGCGTAGGCTTGGTAATGTGAAAACTGAAACCCCAATGGAGCGAGGGAAGATTCCGCCAGTTCAAATGGTTGCTTTTCATACCATTTCAACTTTGATTCAGGGATCAAAGCATATCGGCACCGCACCAATTTCAATCCATAAACATGTATTGTGTTAACAAGCCATGTGATCAATGGTAAAACGACAAAAACAAAAACCAATCCAAATATCAGGTATTTCACAATCTTTCCTTAACTGTAAGTACCGGTTATTCTAAATCAAATGGTTTGCATTTTGGCGGACATATTCAGAGCAAAAAAAAAGCCTTTGCCACCACAACAAAGGCTTTTAAATCAGCAGCCGACCTTGGCCGCTGAGGGGGACGAGGTAAACCTCGGAGAGGAAAAAATGAAACATTTT
The DNA here is from genome assembly GCA_030426065.1 of Gammaproteobacteria bacterium. Lineage (GTDB taxonomy): Bacteria > Pseudomonadota > Gammaproteobacteria > Xanthomonadales > Marinicellaceae > Marinicella. Next base: position 4,612 of record JAUHZH010000185.1, on the reverse strand, counting down.
GAAGTGGTGTCACCTGTGGTGAAACCACTTCATGTTTTGTTCGATCAGGCTGCTTTTTTGGCAGACTTTTCGATTTCTTTGATGAGCTTTTCAACACGCTCACCCAAGTTTTTGATGTCGTCTGTGCTTGGGATGTCTAATTTACCCAAAACAGATTCAATCTTGCCTTCAAACAAGTTTTCAATCTTGTTGAACTGCTTGCTGGCCATTGACTTGATGCTTTTGACCTTACCTTCCGCTTCGTCAGTGACTTTCTTGACTGATTTAACGGTTTCTTTTTCAAACTTTTGGCCTTCTTTCACCAAGTTGCCGTAAATTTTAGTGGCTTCTTTTTGAGCGATTGATACAACACCCAAACCAGCAAATACTACATTTTTGGCAGAATTTTTGATTTCGTTTACGTTCATGTGACACCTCATTCGGTTGTGTTTTATAGATGATGTGTGTATATTAATTTTCAGCAATAGAGTAAACACACTAAAACCAAAATTAATTGAAAAAAAAATGAAAATAAGCAATTGGCAAGCAACAGACCCCGATTTCATAAAGGACCTGAGCGCTGAAGAACTCGGTCAAATGTGGACCACCCTGCACCAAGCCGATGTGTCCGATGTGCCTGAAGGTGAACTGATGTCTGCCTGGTTGTCTTTTCACAATGGCGATTACCAATCGGCAGCAGAACAAGCCATGGCCTTGGGGCCGTCTGCCTTGCCTGTGTTGTTGCGTTCCGTCGTAGCCTACACCGATTATGTTTGTGAAGATGAAGACGAATGCACGGCCCTTTTGGAACAGGCTCACACCCATGCTGAATCGGTGCTGGATGACTGTGACGATGTCAATGCCGAGTTCACCACAGCCTTGTGTATGGGGCGATATGCACAAAGCATTTCAATCGTCAAAGCTTTAAAAGAAGGCTTGGGGGGCAAAGTCAAAAACCTCTTGGCATCTGTACTGGAGCAACAACCGAATCATGCCGAGGCACACATTGCCATGGCCATGTACCATGCGGAAATCATTGACAAAGTGGGCAGCATGCTCGGCGGTTTGACCTACGGTGCCTCTGCTGACCAGGCTCGTTCACATTTAGAACAAGGCTTGGAACTGGCACCGAACGCCATCAATCTGATCGAAGCGGGCAATGCTTATTTATTGCTTGATGGTGAGAAGAAAGGCATGGCGCAAGCGACCCATCTGTACCAACAAGCAGCCGAGTGCGAAGCATTGGATGCCCTACAAACCATGGATGTGGATTTTGCCGCCAGTCAGCTGGACTGATGATAAGAAGGTGCACACCAGTGCACCTTTTGGGTATTTGGATTACACTGAAATCGGTTTCAGGAACGGCATGGAGGCCGCTTGGCGTTTGGTTTCTACCGTGATCACTTCATAAGCATCTGGTTGTGCCAACAAGGCACGCGCCAAATCGTTGTTCAAAGCATGACCCGATTTGTAACCATGGTATGCACCGATGATGCTGTGTCCCAATTGATAGATGTCACCGATGGCGTCCAAGATTTTGTGTTTGACGAATTCGTCGTGGTAACGCAATCCTTCATTGTTCAAAACGCGGTAATCATCCAAAACGATGGCATTGTCCATGCTGCCACCCAAAGCCAAGTTGTTGTTGCGCAACATTTCAATGTCCCTCATGAAACCAAAGGTTCTGGCCCTTGAGATTTCTTTGATGAAGGATTGGGCGCTCATGTCTATCGACGCTTCGCGGTGGTGGTCTTCGAAAGCCGGATGATTGAATTCGATTTCGAAAGAAAATTTGTTGCCATTGAATGGCGTCAAAGAAGCGAACTTGTCACCGTTCTCTACTTTGATGGGTTTGGTGATCTTGATGAATTTCTTGGCCGCAGACTGCTCTTTCACACCCGCTGATTGAATCAAAAAGACAAACGGTCCAGAAGAACCATCCATCACGGGCACCTCAGAAGCGCTCAATTCCACAATGCAGTTGTCGATGCCCATACCGGCAAAAGCAGCCATCAAATGTTCTACTGTTCCGACTTTGATGCCATTCTTGACCAAAGTGGTCGACAAACTGGTTTCACCCACCATGTCAGCAGATGCTTTGATGCTGAATGGTCTCTTGTAGTCTACTCGGGTGAATACAATGCCGGTGTCAACGGCGGCGGGTTTGAGGGTAATGAATACCTTTTGTCCGGTGTGGATACCAACACCTGTGGCTCGGACGGTATTTTTTAATGTTCTTTGTGCGATCATAGGCGCATTCTATCTATCTGGGGCACGAAACCCGTGAATTCTATCACAAAAAGCCCCCTTTCAACCTTTTTATGTTGTTTTTATGCAACATTTGTTGCCAAAACCACAGTGGGCGGGGAGGTGACCGCCCAAAATGTGGCCTTTTTCGTCAGTTTCAATACATCAATCTAATTGATTGCGCAAAAACGTCGGAATGTCCAAGTAATCGTCGTTGTCCAATTCAGCACGGGTGTCACGCAATTTATCCACCACCGCATTCCCTGTGGGCGCGTTGGTACTTTCTGTGACCTCGTCTCGCGTGGCACGAATGGGTTGACTGGTGGCTGCTGGCGGTGCTGCATTGACCGTTCGTTTCACCTCAACAGGTCTCATGCTCGGTCTGCTGTTGGCTTTGGCATTTTTATTCAAACCAGTGGCCACCACAGTGACGCGGATCTCATCCGTCATTTCCATGTCAATCGATGTACCTACCACCACAGTGGCTTCATCCGATGCATATTCCTTAATCAGCTCACCAATTTCTTCGTATTCACCAATCGACAGGTCCATGCCCGCTGTGATGTTTACCAAGATGCCATTGGCACCGTGCATGTCAATGTCTTCCAATAAAGGTGAATTCATGGCCAACTCAGCGGCTTGAGCCGCGCGGTCGTCACCTTTACCTGAGCCAGAACCCATCATCGCCATGCCCATTTCAGACATCACGGTTTTGACATCGGCGAAGTCAACGTTAACCAAACCAGGGCGAGTGATCAACTCAGCAATGCCTTGAACAGCACCTTGCAACACATCATTGGCTGCCTTGAATGCATTCAATAAAGTCACATCACGGCCAAAGTGTGTCAACAACTTGGCATTGGGAATGGTGATCAGCGAATCCACATGCTGCTCCAAATCCTGCATCCCTTTGTCAGCCACTTCCATGCGGCGCTTGCCTTCAAAAGGAAAGGGTTTGGTGACCACAGCAACCGTCAAAATGCCCATTTCTTTGGCAATTTGTGCAATCACTGGCGCCGCACCGGTACCGGTACCGCCACCCATGCCTGCGGTGATGAACACCATGTCAGTGCCTTGCAGGCTTTCTTTCAGACGCTCAGCATCTTCCAAAGCCGCTTGGCGGCCGGTTTCAGGATTGGCACCTGCACCCAAGCCTTTGGTCACATTTTGACCAATGCGAATGATGTGTCTGCAGCTGCTTTTTTCCAAAGCTTGCATGTCGGTGTTGGCACAAATGAATTCCACCCCTTCAATGTCAGCATCGACCATTTGTTGTACGGTGTTGCCACCGCCACCTCCGACGCCAATCACTTTGATGACTGCCCCGTTATTTTCTGTTTCCATTAATTCAAACATTTTCTATACCTCCGTAGGTTCCTGAGTCAGTAGTCCCCTAAGAACCATTTTTTAAATTTACCGAACCATGTGTCTGATTCTGTTATGTTTTCGGCGACGTCTTCTTGACTTCCACCGTATTGCAACAAACCCACTCCCGTTGCGTGAACGGGGTTGTTAACAACCTCTGATAAGCCCGTCACTTCGACGGACACCCCCAGGCGCACAGGCACATGAAAGATTTCTTCGGCCAATTCAACGGCCCCTTCCATTCGGGCTGCGCCCCCGGTTAATACGATGCCAGCGGCGATCAAATCGATGTAGCCGCTGCGTTGTAAATCAGCTTGAACCAAGCTGAACAATTCTTCATACCGTGGTTCCACCACTTCTGCCAATGTTTGTCTGGCCAAACGCCTGGGCTCACGTTCACCCACCGATGGCACCAAAATGGTCTCTTCAGATGAGGCCAATTGGCGCAAGGCACAGGCGTACTTCAATTTGATTTCTTCGGCGTTCTGTGTCGGCGTCCTCATGGACACGGCGATGTCGTTGGTGACTTGATCACCGGCAATGGGAATCGCACTCACGTGTCGAATCGCACCTTGGGTGAACACCGCAATGTCCGTGGTTCCGGCACCGATGTCGACCATACAAACACCCAACTCTTTTTCGTCTTCAGTCAGCACAGCGGTTGATGAGGCCAATTGCTCTACGATCATTTGGTCAATGGCCAAGCCACATCGGGCCACACATTTGCTGATGTTTTGAGCCGCTGATTCTGAACCTGTGATCAAGTGCACCCGCGCTTCCAAACGCACACCGGACATGCCAATGGGATGGCGGATGCCGTCTTGGCCATCAATCACGTATTCTTGTGGCAACACATGCAGTACTTTTTGATCATTGGGTATCGCCACTGCACGTGCCGCATCCAATACTTTTTCCACATCATGGCGACTGACTTCACCGTCCTTGATGGCGACGATGCCATTCGAATTGATGCTTCTGATGTGACTGCCTGCGATGCCGACAAAGACCGACTGTATTTCAC
>JAUHZH010000184.1 GCA_030426065.1 Gammaproteobacteria bacterium | reverse complement strand
CCAAATTGAAGGCGGCATCAAAGTCACGGGCTATGAAGGCAAAGAAGTGATCTTGGTGGCCAAGCAAAAGCGACTCAAGCAAGCAGTCAAAATGAAGAACGGTTTGCGCAAGATTGAAAATCACTCATTGGCAGTTGAGGCAGAAGAATCTGACAACCACATTGAAATCCATGCCATGAACCACGCCAGCTCAAACCCCGGTGCCATGAATTTAGAGGTTAAAGTACCTAAAAATTTCAATTTGAAGTTGAACAACATCAACAATGGCAGCACTTGGGTTGAGGGTGTCAATGGCTCTCTGGAAATCAGCAACATCAACAACAACATCACGCTCAATCAAGTGTCAGGTTCAGCGGTGGTGGACTCGGTGAATGGTGACATCAAAGCCAGCTTTGTTTCGACCTCTAAGGAACACAAACTGATGGTGACTTCATTCAATGGGGATGTTGATTTGACTTTACCTCAAAGCACTGCAGCTGACTTAAAAATGAAGACATTTTCCGGAGAAATTTTCACAGATTTCGACGTCACTTTCAAAAACAGCGAACCGGTGGTCAACAAGGCCAATAAAAAGAACAGCTACCAAGTCAAAATTGAACAATGGGTAACCGGTGAAATCAATGGCGGTGGGCCTGAAATGGTTTTGACCAGCCATTCGGGAGACATCATAGTCAGAAGTCAATGATCAGTAACAAACTGTGATCAAGACGCCACCTTCGGGTGGCGTTTTACTTTTAGACTTGTCTGAGGGTGACATTGAAGCGATGGAAACCCAGTGTGGGGTGGGGTTGGGATTGTTTGGTTTCCACCCCATGGTACATCAAGCGAGCACTGCGGCCCCACACCATGACGTCACCATCGTGTAATTGGATTTTTTGAGCGCGGTTGTTACGGGAATTGCCATGTATCAAAAAAGTGGCGCTCATCCCCAAGGAAACAGACACCACCGGTTGCGACAGATCGGGTTCGTTTTTGTCTTGATGGGCACTGAGTTTTTGACCGGCTTGGTAATGGTTAATCAAACAGGCATTTGGACAAAAACCTTCAAACCTCGCAGCCTGTGCTGCGGATTGTCCCAATGTCTTGAATGCGTTGGGCATGTTGGGCCATTTTCGACCTGAAGTGGGGTCTTCGGCTTGGTATCGGTACCCTTTGTCATCACTGACCCAGCCAACCTCACCACAATTGGTCATCGATATGTTCAACCGCTTGCCACCTGGTGTCAGCATGAACCGAAAAGGGGCTTGCTTTGCCACTTGTTGGATGTCATGAGACCATTGGTCCCATGAAAGACATCGCGTGCAATTTCGATGTCACCTTGAAAAAGTTCATTCATCAAGGCTTGAACCGAAACACATACCAGAAACCAAAGCCACCACTGACCATCACCATCATGCCCAATATGGCCACCAAACTGTTTCTGATGTCTGGAGAATGATACCGACCCTGGTATTTATAATAGCGACGACCACCCTCAACATCTTGGAAAAAATCGCTGGGCTGTTTTGTGTGAAAAGACAAAAACTTTCGGTCAAAACGGTCGGCGTTGCTTTTTAACCGGGCCTGCATGCCCTCTTTGGTTTCTCCTATTTCATGGATCATGAGGTCATCAAATTGCATCGGTGTTTCTCCGGTTTTGATCACGCCATCCGAGCGGTAGGTATAGGCTGTTTCTGGAAACAGCAAGGACAATTGCCCCACGAAGAACAAGCCCATGCCCAAAACCACCACGGCAGCGGCATAAATGAACCTTTTTTTCAGGATTCGGGTCTGCTGTGCCTTCAAAGCCGCACATTCAGCCACCACTTCAGGGATGTGGGCCAGTTTTTGTGATGCGTATTCTCTACTGAGTTGGTTGATCATGGCCATGGGGTCTTGCCCCAAAGCCTTCGCGACTTTTTGAATCACATCATAGGAGGGTGTGCATTTGTCGTTCTCTAATTTGGACAAATAGGATTGCTCAATCTGAGCGGCGGCAGCCAGTTCAGGTTGGGTCATGTCTTTCTGTTTGCGTGTGAGTTTTATCAGTTCACCTAATGTCATGTGTTACCTCTTTGGGTTGAAAGTAATTCACATTGTTGGCCTGAATATCAGGAATAGAAAGGTGAATATCTTGTCATATCCAAGAATGTGAAGGGGTTTTGCTTGTTTTCAGCCCATCACAAAGAAAAACCACCTCAGCTGGACTGATAGGCTTTTTCTAACCAAGACAACAATTCTTCATCCACTTGACCAGCTTCATTGAGTTGGACTCGATGTGAACACATGCCACCAAAGACCGTGTCGGCTTCAAGCCGATCGGTGGTGGCTTCGCCTTTGAGGTTGAGGCCAATGTCCATCCTTTTCATGGTGGAAGGCTTGATGATGCCAAACTGTTTGTTCCTCACCAAAGACACATAGGTCTTTTTCGGTGCGATGGTGACGTCTTTACCGAACTTTTGAACCTGGCTGATCAAATCTTGATAAATCGGCAAGAAATGTGCTTTCTTTGCATACTGAGCAGCCACCAAGTCATCTTCCGCCGGTGGGCCTCCAGCTTGCTGTTCACGGTACAAAATGCTGATGGTGTTGGCAAAGCCGTGACTGACACCATGTTCGCCCTTGAGCAGCTTCATGATGTCGCCGTGTTTATCCAGCCCGCTTTGTCGCAATAAATTTGACCAATCGTCCAACGAACGCCCCGTTTTTTCAGGCATGTTATTGATCATGGTTTGCAGTTGTTGGTTCATCAGGCACCCCCATTCAAAACATTGATTTTAGCATGGTTACCTATTCAATCACCCAAGGGCAGCAAATAATACCGGCCGTTGCGGTAAATGCTCAACAGAGCGTCTTTCTGGATTTTTTGACTGAGTTGCTTGAGGGTGGCCACTTCTTTTTTGTCCACCGCCGTGATCAAGTCACCTGCGCGAAGGCCCAGACGCCAAGCATCCGAGTTGCGTTCAACAGACTCAAGCAAGACCCCTTGGTAACTGTCGCGGTATTTGTGGGGCAGGTTGGTTAAATTCACACCTTTCAAAGCGGGGTGTAATTCGGCTCCGCGCATCTGATTGCGGTCGGCTTCTGTGATTTGGGTCAGCAAGCGTTTTTCTTTGCCATCTCGGCTGTAAGACAATGTGACGTCACTGTTCAACTCAATCAAGCCTTCAAAATTTTGGAATTGTTTTTGACTGGTGATTTTGTTGCCGTTGATTTGGTTGATCACGTCCCCAGCCTGCAAACCCGAGCGATCGGCAGGGGAATCTGGGTCAACGGCTGTGACCAACACCCCTTGGTTGGTTTGGATGCCAAAGGCTTTGGCCAGCCTGGGTGTGATGTCTTGCACTTGCACTCCCAATGAGCCCCGTCGAACGGTGCCATAGGCCACCAGCTGATGCATCATGCGATCGGCCAATGACGACGGGATGGCGAAACCAATGCCCACGTTGCCTCCAGAAGGTGAAAAGATGGCTGTGTTGATGCCGACCAATTCGCCCCTGAGGTTGATCAAGGCACCGCCTGAATTGCCTGGGTTGATGGATGCATCGGTTTGAATGAAATTCTGGTAACCAAGGCCTGACAAGCTGGTGCGACCCAATGCACTGACGATGCCCGATGTCACCGTTTGACCCAAACCAAATGGGTTGCCGACAGCGACCACGAAATCACCGACCCGCAATTCGCCTGAATCGGCCAAGGGCAAAGCGGTTAAATTTTCGGCTTCAATTTGAATCACCGCCACATCGGTGCCTTCATCAGAACCCACCAACTGGGCTTTGTATTGCCTGCCATCGTGCAGCACCACTGAAATTTCATCGGCGTCATTGACCACATGGTGGTTGGTCACAATGTAACCTTGAACCGCGTCAACAATCACCCCAGACCCCAATGATTGCGTGACCCGTTCACGTGGCGCACTGGGCAAACCGTAAAACCAAGAATAAAAATCGTTGTTGCGTGAACGCACGTATTGAACCGATTGGGTGTTGATGTTGACCACCGCCGGAGTGACTTTTTCTAATACCGGTGCCAGTGAAGGCAGTGGCTGACCATCAATGGCTGTGGGTAATGCGGCTTGAGTCAGCAAGCCCCACGTCAAAAGCAAAAAGCCGGTCAATGATTTCATCATGTTTTTCATTTTTAGTTGCGGATGTCTCTTTGAGTTTGGATTCGAACAAGGGTTCAAAGTAAAATACTGCCACTTTGCCAATCTTTCAAGCCCATGTTTATCGAAAAATTAGAACAAGCGCAACGCGACAACAACTCATTGGTCTGCGTCGGTCTCGATCCCAATGCAGCAAAAATTGAACAACTGGGTGTGGGATTGGATGATTGGTTGATGGCCATGGTCGATGCCACGGCACCACATGTCTGTGCATTCAAACCTCAGATTGCCTATTTTGCTGCGATGGGTGCCGAAGAGGAATTGAAAGACATCATTGAGTACATCCACCAAAACCACCCTGCGATTCCTGTGATTTTGGACGCCAAACGGGGTGACATTGGCAGCACAGCAGAACAGTATGCCATTGAAGCCTTTGAGCGATATCAAGCCGATGCTGTGACGGTCAACCCTTACATGGGCGGTGACACCTTGTTGCCATACAGCCAACATGCAGACAAAGGTGTGGTGGTTTTGTGCAAAACATCCAACGCCGGTTCTGGTGAACTGCAAAATTTGACCTTGGACAATGGCCAAAAATTGTTTGAACGTGTGGCAACGCAAGCATCGCAACAATGGAATGACAACAACAACCTATTGCTCGTTGTGGGGGCCACTTACCCAGAAGAACTGGCACAAATCAGGTCCATTGTCGGTGACATGCCTTTGTTGATTCCCGGCATCGGTGCCCAAGGCGGGGATGTGCAAGCCACTTTACAAGCTGGTTTGCGCGACGACGGTTTGGGTTTGATCATTTCTTCGTCTCGCGGTATCATTTATGCCAGTGACCAAGCCGACCAGTTCCAACAAGCCGCAGCCGAAGCCGCCCTGGCTTTAAAAAACACCATCAACGACCACCGCCAGTAACGGCGAAGGGGCCATTGCCAGGCTCATATGATTAAAAATCGATGACCTTTTTCACAGCCTGGTTATGGGCCAATGGGTATAATGACCATTTGATTCTCGGGAAGCGCAGATGGAAGTCATTGATAACAAGCAAAACAAGCCACCCTTGCTGAAACGCATCATGCCCTTTGTCGTGTTGTTGGTTGTTTTCATGATGCTGATGGTGGTGATGGGTTCATTCAAGAAAGAAGCCGCCAAAGTGCCAGAGCGTCCGGTGGGCTTCTTGGTTGAAACCCAGCAACTCAAGCGCCAAGACTT
>JAUHZH010000183.1 GCA_030426065.1 Gammaproteobacteria bacterium | reverse complement strand
CTGATTACATGGAGCGCGCATTGAAAGACTACCGCTCTGGTGACCGAAACAACGCCATCATGGCCGGTTTCGCAGCCACTTTGACCGATGAAGACATTGAGAATGTGGCATATTACTACAGCACGTTGAAAGAAAATCGCTTGACTGACTTGACCATCAAGTGATGCCCAATCATCGACCCAACAAAAACGCCAGCCATGCTGGCGTTTTTTTATGCACGGGAACCACAAAATGACAGAGAAATACGCATTGATCACCGGTGCCTCGGCAGGCATTGGTTTGACATTCGCCCAACAAATGGCCGCCCAAGGCTGGTCGTTGGTTTTGGTGGCACGACGCACAGACGTTTTGAAAACCACAGCCAGGCAATTGGAAGAAACACATGACATCAAGTGCCACGTGATCACCCAAGACCTCAGTGCGGGCGATGCCAGTGCCAAAATTGTTCAATCTTGCCAAGACAACAGCATCCAGGTGTCGGCTTTGATCAACAATGCAGGTTATGGAGTCCCCGGTGATTTTGATGTCGTGGATTGGCCCACCCATGATGCCATGTTGCAAGTGATGCTCAATTCTGTGGTTGAGCTGACACACGCCTTTTATCCTGCGATGAAAGCCCAAGGCTTTGGCCGCATCATTCAAGTGGCCTCTTTGGCCGGCATCACACCAGCGACGGCAGGACACACCTTGTACGGCGCCGTTAAATCTTTCTTGGTTAAATTCAGCCACTCATTGCACTTGGAAGCCAAAGAACATGGCGTCCATGTCACGGCACTTTGCCCTGGTTTCACTTACACTGAATTTCATGATGTCAATGGCACCCGACCCATGGTTTCAAAACTGCCCAAGGGTTTGTGGATGAGCGCCGAAGACGTGGTGGCCCAAGGCTTGGATGCGGTGGAGAAAAACAAACCAATCAAGATCAATGGTTGGCGAAACCAATTGATCTACGGGATGACCAAGTTGTTACCCGATGCCGTGACCCGGTTTTTGATGAAAGGCAGCATCAGTAAGTTCAGAAAACGCTGATCAAGGTTTGGTTGTGCGGCTGTGCTGTTCAGCCAGCCGCCCCACTTTGTAGGCGTTCATCACCCAAGCAACCGCCAAACACACACCTATGGCAGCCAACACATGTATGTTTCGGGTAATCATGGTGATGCCTTTCACAATCCACTGGGCTGCTGTGTCACCGGTCCGGTAAATCACTGTGTCCAAAAAGTTTTTGAACTTGTATTTGATTTGCTCATCCATGCCCGTAAACAACCAATCGGTGGGCGGCTTCATGATGCCATAAGCACCGCTCCTTTGAACAATGATGCCAGCCAGGACCACTTGCATGATGGGGACCAATCCTATCAAGGCAAAAGCAATGACCAGCAAAGTGGGCAAAATCGCCAGGATCTTGGGGATTCGAACGTTTTGTAACAGGTAAGGCGTCAGCAGTGTCTGGAAAAACAACGTCAATACGTTGGTGATCAGGTTGATTTGGTTGAACGCTTTGGTCTGGGCATCGGTTCCTTGAAAATAATCAGACACATAAATGCCTTGCAATGTGTAAAGGAACGCTCCCAACAAGGTCGCCAGAAGGGTCATCAAAGTGATCTGTTTCAACAAGTTGGATTGGCCCATCAACTTGATGCCTTCCCAGGCTGAACCACCCATGGGTGCCGTTGGATCTTGCTTTGAATCATTGGCATGGCTGTGCAGAACACGGAGCATGACCAGCACCAACAACATGCAAAAAAATGACACCAATATCAAGTTCAAGGCACCGATGCGCTCGGCCAACAACACACCCAACAACGGCCCTACGATGCCACCAGTCGATCCACCCGCGGCAATCAAGCCAAACAAACGCTTGCCTTGTGCTTTGTCGAAGATGTCGGCCATAAAACTCCAAAACACAGACACGATGAACACGTTATAAACACTGATGAAGATAAAAAAAGCACGTGCCAATAGGGGAATCTGCCCCCAAGCCTGGAATGCCAACCAAAAAGACAAAATGACCATGGCAAAAAAACCGTAAATGTAAGGTAAAAATTGCCGGCGTGTGTAGCGTGAAACAACAGCCCCATAAACTGGCTGTATGGCAATGGTCACCAACAAAGTGCCCAAAAACAACCAATGGTAATTTTCAACCCCTGCGACCACACCCATCTGTTCACGGATGGAACGAATCAGAAAATAACCACACAGCAAAAAGAAAAAATAGGCAAAAGAAGCCAATAACAGCGGCCATTCACCAGGCTGCACTTGATTTTGGAAATAGTCTTTAATCCTTTTTGGCGACATGAAATTTGACCCGCTTGGTGATACCACAAACCAAAGTATACGGTATCACACCCAAGGCCTGGGCGACAACTTCTGCAGGCAAGCCATCTCCCCAAAGCACCACGTCTTGACCAGGTTCGGTGTCAGGCAGGGCCGACAAATCGATCGCCAACATGTCCATCGACACACGTCCCAAGATGGAACAAGCCTGTCCATTGACCAGCACTTGAGACCCCGCTTGTGTACTCCAAGGGTATCCGTCGGCATAACCGATACCAACGATGCCCAATCGCAAGCTTTTATCAGCCACATAATGGGCGCCATAGCCCACAGCATCACCTGCTTCAATCGTTTTGGTGGCAATCACTTTGGACTGCAGTTGCATGGCATTTTTCAAACCATGGTCTTGGGCTTGGTCATCCGGCAAAGGTGAAATCCCCAACAAACCAATGCCCACACGGGCCCATTCATTGGGGTCAGAAATGCCATTCAAAACCGCGCCCGTGTTGCTGAATGAAAAAGGTAAACCAAAGGTTTTCAGTTTTTGGTTCCAATCCAATTGAACCAATGTTTGCTCGGCTTTGGGTTGGTCTGACTGGGCAAAATGACTCATCAAATGCAAGTCAACTTGGGGGTTTTTGATCAGGGTTTGGATGTGTTGTTCTGCCACATCCGGGCGGAAACCCAAGCGACCCATGCCGGTGTCAACTTTCAGCCACACCCGCAATGTTGCGGTCTCAGGGAGCTCATCCAGCAGCGCCATTTGATACATTTGATGAACCACCACATCAAACCGATGTGCAATGGCCAAATTCAATTCATGGGCATTGAATACGCCTTCCAGCAAAATGATTCTTTGGTCAGGAGACAAGCCCCGCAATTGCATGGCTTCGTCAATCGTGGCCACAGCCAAGGCATCCACGGCTTTCAAAGCCGGAACCACATGATCCAATCCATGGCCATAGGCGTCAGCCTTAACAACGGCAATCAATGGCCCGGGATGCAGTGTCTTGAAAACCGCCAAATTGTGGCTGATTCGATCTGGGAAAATGGTGGCTTGCGCGCCCCTGGCCCTGACTTTCATCAATGAAAATCACCCGCATCATCCATTTCAGGATCGTTCAGGTAAATGTGGGTGTCGAGGTTTTCAAACCGCGTGTATTGCCCCAAGAAGGCCAGCTTGGTTGTTCCGGTTTCTCCGTTCCGGTGTTTACCGATGATGATTTCTGAGACATTCTTCTGTGGCGAATCTTCGTTGTAGTAACCATCACGATAAATGAACATGATCAAATCGGCGTCCTGCTCAATCGCACCCGATTCACGCAAATCAGACATGATGGGGCGTTTGTTGGGCCGCTGTTCCACGTTACGGCTGAGCTGAGACAGTGCAATCACGGGCACATTCAACTCTTTTGCCATGCCCTTGAGGCTGCGAGAAATTTCCGAAATTTCGTTAACACGACTCTCTGAACGACCCTTGGTTTGCATCAATTGCAAATAATCCACCACGATCAAATCCAAACCCTCACGGTTCTTCAAACGGCGACAATGCGACAACATTTCGTTGGGCGTCATGCCCGGCGTGTCATTGATGAACAGTTTGGACTGTGCCAACAAGGCATTGGTTTGCTGAATTTTTGGCCAATCTTGATCCGTCAATTGCCCTTTTTTCAAATCCGACTGGTTGATCCGGGACAAGGATGAAAACATCCGCATGACGATTTGTTCGGCTGACATCTCCATGCTGAAAATCGCCACAGAACTGCCGGTCACCGCTGCACGTTCTGCGATGTTCATGGCCAACGTGGTTTTACCCATACCGGGCCTGGCTGCGATGATGATCAGATCTGATGGGTGCATGCCCGCCGTTTTCTTATCCAGATCGGTCCAGCCGTAGGGCAATCCGGTGATTTCACCATCGCCTTCGGCCAATTTTTGCAGGTGTTCCAGTGTGTTGACCAAAACGCCTTGCAAGTCGTGAAAACCTGACTTGGACTTGAGAGACTGTTCTCTGATTTTGAACACCAGTTGTTCGGCCTCTTCCAACAAATCATCGCTGTTTTGTCCTTCAGGGTTAAAACCTTTCTCAGCCAACTCAGTTCCAATTTGGATCAGCTGCCTGAGGATGGATTTTTCGCGCACGATGTTGCCGTAGGCAACGATGTTCGAGGCGCCCGGTGTTTCCGCAGCCAAACCTGCTAAATATTCCAAACCACCTGATTGTTCTGTCAAACCATGGGCGTCCAACCATTCACTGACCGTCACCACATCACAAGCTTCCTGGGCTTCTTGGATGTGTTCAATGGCTTTGAAAATCTGGCGGTGGTTGTTGTGATAAAAATCTTCTTGTGACAAAAAACCGGAAATCTTATCCCAGGCATTTTTGTCGAGCATCAAACCACCCACCACGGCCTTTTCGGCGTCGCTGGAGTGCGGAGGCACTTTCAAATGTTCAATGTCATTGGCAGCAGAACGGTTGTGTTGGAATTCGGGCATCGTTTTTACTTTGAAATAAGGTGACAGATTCTATCAAAGCCAGGTTTTTAAGGACATAAAAAAAGCCGGAAAATTATTCCGGCTTCTTTGACTTTCTTTTGAGTGCTCTTGGCTTATTCAACCTCAGCTTCAACAACCAATTTAATGGTGGCTTCAACATCAGCATGGAATTTCAAACGCACTTCGTGTTCGCCGACGTCTTTGAAAGGACCGTCAGACAAAATCACTTCGCTGGTGTCTACTGGGTATCCGCTTTCAGTCAATTTGTCTGAAATTTCGCGAGGACCTACAGAACCGTACAAATGACCTTCTGGTGAGGCATTGGCAGTCAAAGTGATTTCCAAATCATTGACAGACTCGGCACGGGCTTCAGCAGCAGCCATGGACTCTTTGGCCTTGGCAATCAATTCGGCTTTTTTGGCTTCGAATGCTTTGATGTTTTCCTCAGTGGCACGTGATGCTTTTTGCTGAGGAATCAAGTAGTTACGAGCATAACCGTTTTTCACGTTAACGATTTCGCCCAAGTCGCCCAAGTTTTGAACTTTTTC
>JAUHZH010000182.1 GCA_030426065.1 Gammaproteobacteria bacterium | reverse complement strand
CAGGAGGTTTTTCACGTCCTGACATTCGTTGACCCGGTGGATGGTTTTGTTGATCGGTCCCAGTTCCATGGTGGCGATGCCATGTGGCGCGACAAAGCGCCCATCCGATGTACCACCGGCCGTGTTGAATTCTGGTTCAACATCCGTGGCCGACTGAATGGCCGCTTTCAATTCAGCTTTGAAGTGGTCATTTTGGCAATGGAATGGCTCGCCCGAAAGCTCCCAATCCAGTTCATATTGCAAACCATGAGCGTCCAAAACACCCTTCAATTGTGTTTCTAAACTGTCCTGTGTTGATTCCGGCGAATAACGGAAATTGGCCTGGTAGGTGATGCTGCCTGGGATCACATTGGCGGCACCGGTACCGGCTTTGACATTGGAAATTTGAAAACTGGTGGGTGGGAAATCTTCATTGCCTTGATCCCATTCGATATGGCCCAAAGCATCAATCGCTGCAGCCGCCTTGAACACAGGGTTTTCGGCATGTTGAGGATAGGCCACATGGCCCTGCTTACCCAAAACGCGAATGGTCACATGCAATGAGCCACGCCGCCCCACGCGTACGGTGTCCCCGACCTGTTCTGATGAACTTGGCTCACCGACCAGACAATAGTCAAAATGATGTTCGTCGGCAATCAATGGCATGAATTTTTTGACACCGTCTTTGGCCTCACCTTCTTCATCTGAAGTCAACATCAAGGCGATTTTGCCCTTGTGGTTGATGTTCTGACCAACGAATTTCTCCATCGCCAAAACCATGGCTGCCACCGAACCTTTCATGTCAGCTGCACCGCGTCCATAGATGACACCGTCTTCTACATGGCCACTCAAAGGTGGGTGAATCCAGTTATCAGGATTGCCTGTAGGTACCACGTCGGTGTGGCCCAAAAACAACAAAGCAGGGCCGGGATCATCACCGTGCCAAATCAACACATTGTCCACCTCACCAAATCGGTGGTGCCTGCCTTTGAACCCTTGTCCAGACATGCGGTTCATCAAGGACGGTATGCAGCCCGCGTCATCGGGTGTGAACGAGGGCTTTTGAATCAGTTGACGCGCCAATGTGATGACTTCAGGTTCCACGGTTACACCCCAATTCTGTATTGATTGTTCTCAAACACCACTGGGCGTTTGATCAAGGTCGGGTGCTGGCACAACAACGCCACAGTTACATCGGCTTTTTCATCCTCAGACAACTGTTTCCAAGTGGTGCTGCGTTTGTTGAGCAACAAGCTCATTTCAATGTCTGACAACATGGCTTGAACCAGGGTTTCATCGATGCCATCGACCCTGAAATCATGCAGGCTGGCTTCGGGATTTTGCTTCAGCGCGGCCCGCACTTTGTCACAGTTTTTGATGCCGTAAACGATCATGTGCGCAACAACTCATTGATGGAGGTTTTGCTGCGGGTTTTTTCGTCTACTTTTTTGACAATGACGGCGCAGTTCAATGCGTACTTGCCGTTTTCAGCAGGCAAAGAACCCGGCACAACGACTGACCCTGGCGGCACATAGCCATAACTTACGGTGTCGGCTTCACGGTCATAGATTTTGGTGCTTTGACCAATAAAAACGCCCATGGAAATCACAGATCCTTTACCAATGCGTACACCTTCCACCACTTCACTGCGGGCGCCAATGAAACAACCGTCTTCGATGATGGTGGGCGCCGCTTGTAAGGGTTCCAGAACCCCACCGATACCCACACCACCAGAAAGGTGCACATTCTTACCGATTTGAGCACAGGATCCCACAGTGGCCCAGGTGTCCACCATGGTGCCAGAATCAACATAAGCGCCGATGTTCACATAAGAAGGCATACAGACCACACCGGAGCCCAAAAAGGCCCCACGCCTGACCGTGGCAGGTGGCACGATTCGGACACCCAAATCGGCATATTCCTTGGCTTCCATACCGACAAAACGGCAGGGCACTTTGTCGTAAAAATCGTGGGTTGCACCTGGCATCACCTCATTGTCTGAAATGGCAAAATACAACAACACGGCTTTTTTCAGCCATTCATTGACCTGCCAGTCATCACCGTTGGGCTCAGCCACTCGGTGGTGGCCCTTTTCCAAGCCATTGATGGCTTCTCTGATGTGGCTACCGAACTGGTTTTCCAAATCGGCTTTGTCCAAGCCCGTTCTGGCTTCCCAAGCCTGGATGATGTTGTCTTGTAAGGTCATCGGATGTCTGTTGTTTTTCAAAGGGTGGGATTATAGTATGTGCCTTGACAAAAAGCACCGGCGAGGCCGTCAAAATGACTCAACATGCCAAATGGTTCTGGAAAAATGTCATTTTTTTGCTGTATTTTCCACTTTTACAACGATTTTGTGGATCGATACTTTGAATTCAGTTTGTAAAATCTGTAGAATGCTTCGGCTGTACATGCGCACCTTGCTGGCCTCCATTTGGGTCTGGCACAGCAAGACGGCCACATCACCCCTTAAGTTGGCCAGTGTGAACATGCCCTTGACCTGCGGCGGCAGTTTGAAGTGTAACTGCTGATTTAATTGTGCCAACTGCTCAGCTCTTTTGATGATTTGAGCCATGCGGGCGCCTTTGGGCAGGCTCTCGAGCAATGGTTTGAAAGACTTTGCCATGTGCCATTGAATAAGAAAACGACACATTATATATGACAAAAATAACCATCATCAAACACGACCGACATGGGATGAAGCAAATTGCTTTGACCGATCCCACTGTAAAACGCAAGTTTGTCGCCGCAGCGATTGGCGCTTTTTCCCTGATTTTGGGCATGGGCGTTGGCATCGGTGCACTGGTCACAGGCAAACAAAAAGACTTCGAACGCATTGCTGCCCTGCAAAACCGCGTCACAGAAAGCCAAGTGGCATTGGACGAGTACAAAGCCCAGGTCCAAAACGACCTGGATGCCATGAGTTTGCAAGTGGGTCGACTGATGGCCCAGTCCACCCGATTGAACGCATTGGGTAATCGCTTGACTGAAGCCAACAACATCAGCCCAGACGAATTCAACCTCAATGCAGAACCCGGTATTGGTGGATCAGACGCTGAGCCCACGGGTGAACTGAACACCCCACAAGACTTATACCAACACCTGTTCAGCTTGGAAGCCAGTTTCATCAAACAGCAAGAACAACTGAGCATTTTGTCGCAACTGTTGGATCAAGAAAGCAACTTGTCTCAAAATACGCCTCATGTGAAGCCACTGGCTGACGGTTGGATTTCATCACGTTATGGCAAGCGCATCGACCCATTCACTGGCCAAAAAGCCAGCCATGCCGGTGTCGATTTTTCGGGCAAATACCACGCCGATATTTTGGCTTCAGCTGAAGGCATTGTGGTTTGGGCCGGCAAACGCGGTAATTACGGCTTGATGGTCGAAATTGACCATGGCAACGGCTACACACCACGGTATGCCCACGACCAATCACTGGACGTGACTTTGGGGAAACGTGTATCTGCTGGAGCGAAAATTGCCACCATGGGCAAATCTGGCCGAGCCACATCGGAGCATTTACATTTCGAGGTATTGAAGCATGGACACAAAGTCAACCCAATGCCATTTGTTAAATCTTGACCGGACCAAGTAAAAGAAACATCAAAAAAGGTCTGACCATTCATTGAAAAGTGCTCAATGCGCCCACATTGAGCATTTCACTAATCAAGCATAAGGAATCATGGCACTGAACACAATTTTCACCAAGGTTTTTGGCAGCAGAAACCAGCGCTTCATCCGCAAACTGGATAAAGTGGCCGACCAGATCGAAGCATTGGAGCCTGAATTACAGGCTTTGCGCGACGAAGATTTCCCAGCCAAAACCCAAGCCTTGAAAGACAGCTTGGCTCAAGGCGCCACCCTCGATGATGTGTTGGTTGAAGCCTTTGCTCTGGTCAGAGAAGCCTCTGTCAGAACACTCGGCATGCGCCATTATCATGTCCAATTGATTGGTGGCATGTGTATCCACCAAGGCAAAATTGCTGAGATGCGCACCGGTGAAGGTAAAACCTTGATGTGTACCTTGCCCGCCTACCTGAATGCTTTGGCAGGCGAAGGCGTCCATGTGGTCACAGTCAATGACTATTTGGCCTCACGTGATGCCAAGTGGATGGAGCCACTGTATAACTTCCTGGGATTGACTGTGGGCATTGTGGTGCCCAACATGCCCACCGAAGCCAAACGTGCCGCCTATGCCGCTGACATCACATATGCGACCAACAACGAACTGGGTTTTGATTACCTGCGCGACAACATGGCCTTTTCGTTG
Source organism: Gammaproteobacteria bacterium (assembly GCA_030426065.1). Classification (GTDB taxonomy): domain Bacteria; phylum Pseudomonadota; class Gammaproteobacteria; order Xanthomonadales; family Marinicellaceae; genus Marinicella. The sequence continues at coordinate 1,077 of JAUHZH010000182.1, read as the reverse complement.
GAACAGAAAACCCAACGTGAACCGTTTTTTGCCATCATTGACGAGGTTGACTCCATCCTGATTGACGAAGCCAGGACTCCACTGATCATTTCAGGTCAAGTGGATGACTCGCCCGAAGTCTACAACCGGATCAACAAAATCGTCCCACATTTGCAAAAAGCCACCAATGAGCCTGACCCCAAAGAGGTGGCCAAAGCGGCATTGAACCGCCAAAGCATGCCCGAGCCGGACGGTGATTTTTCGGTGGACGAAAAAACCAAACAAGTCTATTTGACTGAACAAGGCATGGAGAATGCCGAAGACTTGCTCAAGAAGAATGGCTTGATGAAAGAAGATGAGTCCCTGTATGACTCGCAACACATTTCATTGATGCACCACGTCAGCGCAGCCCTTCGCGCGCATCATTTGTATGAAAAAGACGTTGATTACATCGTCAAAGATGGCGAAATCGTGATCGTTGATGAATTCACCGGTCGCACCATGGAAGGCCGTCGTTGGTCTGATGGTTTGCACCAAGCCGTGGAAGCCAAAGAGAATGTGCCAATTCAGAAAGAAAACCAAACCCTGGCATCAATCACCTTCCAAAACTACTTCCGCCTGTATCCGAAGCTGTCTGGTATGACCGGTACAGCCGACACCGAAGCCTATGAGTTTCAAACCATTTACAATCTGGAAGTGATCGTGGTGCCCACACACCGACCCATGATTCGTAAAGACGCTCAAGATTTGGTGTTTTTCAATCAAAAAGCCAAATTCGAAGCCATTGTTGAAGACATTGAAGACTGTGTCGCACGCCAACAACCTGTTTTGGTGGGTACCGCTTCGATTGAAGTTTCTGAGTATTTATCGGCTCAACTGAAACAGAAAAAAATCAAACACAACGTTTTGAACGCCAAACAGCATGAACGCGAGGCGATGATTGTTGCTGAAGCTGGCTTGCCCAGTGCCGTGACCATTGCCACCAACATGGCAGGCCGTGGTACCGACATTGTGTTGGGTGGCAATTTGGCGGTCGAACTGGAACAACTGGGTGAAAACGCCAGTGAAACCCAAAAAGACAAAGCCAAAGCCGATTGG
>JAUHZH010000181.1 GCA_030426065.1 Gammaproteobacteria bacterium | reverse complement strand
AGGATTTGCCTGATGAAGACACTTCTTTTATCACCATTTCTGATGTTGAAGTCACCCGAGATTTGTCGGTGGCCAAGGTGTACATCAATACCCTCGACCCCAGTCAGGAAAAATTGGCACTGCAAACCTTGCGCTTGAATGCCAAAGCTTTGCGACAAGTGATTGCCCGCGAAATGAACAGCCGCAAAGTACCCGAATTGCGATTCAAATACGACGCTTCTTTGGAATATGGTCAAAAATTGGAATACTTGATCAGACAAGCACGTGCTTCTGATCCCAAGTTTGACGAAACCGAAGAATGACCTAAAACACCATGGCGCAAAAGCGTTCACCGAAAAGGAATTACCCTGATTTGCATGGTTTGGTGCTTTTAAATAAACCCAAAGGCATCTCATCGAACCTGGCCATGCAAAAAGTCAGGCACCTCTTCAAAGCCAAAAAAGCAGGCCACACCGGTAACCTGGATCCGATGGCCACGGGTTTGTTGCCTTGCTGTTTTGGTGACGCCACCAAGTTGGCCCACTTGCTGATCAATTCTGATAAAACATACATCGCTCGGTGTGTGCTTGGCAGCCAGACAGACACGGGTGATGCCACCGGTGAGGTGATCAAAACACATGCCACCACGCGCTTATCGGATGATCAGATTGAACGCGTGACGGCGCAAATGACCGGTCCACTGGAACAAGTGCCGCCCATGTATTCGGCATTGTGGCACAACGGCCAACGGCTTTACCATTTGGCGAGGCAAGGGGTGGAAGTCGAGCGTTCTGCCAGAACCATTACAGTTCACCATTTCACCTGTTTGGCCAACACCGAAACACACATCGACTTTGAAATCAAAGTGTCCAAAGGCACCTACATCAGGACCTTGTTGGAAGATTTCGCCAAAGCTTGTGGCACAGTGGCCCACATGTCGGCCTTGCACCGGACCCAATCGGGCGTCATTTCAGGGGAAGGGATGCTGACCCTTGAGCAACTGGCAGACCTTGATGATTTGCAAACGGCCTTGTTGCCCATGGACAGTGCTTTGACAGAATACCCCGCAGTGACTTTGGATGGCCAACAAGCCCAAGACTTGATACATGGTAAAACAACGGCCTGTCCGGGCCAAGATGCGGTGCATCGCCTGTACGACCAACAATCCCGGTTCATGGGTTTGGGTGATATTCAATCCAACCAGCTGAAAGTCAAACGCTTGTTTCTCAAATCATACAAACAACTTTAACCAATTTTCATCAACCGCAGCTTAATCAGGCTCATGTGACATTTTGTCAGTGCATTTTCTCGGTCATTTTGATATAAATAATGCTTTTGAAAATGGACTTTGAATATGATCATTGGCATCGACTTAGGAACAACCAACAGTGTTTGCGGCCATTTCTTGAACGGTGAAGTCAGTATCGTACCCAATGGCTTCGGTGAGTCTTTGACACCATCCTGCATCAGTTTCGAAAAAGATGGCACCATCCACGTTGGCAAAAGCGCCTTGACCCGGGCGGCACAGTATCCCAATGAAACTGTGGCGCATTTCAAGCGCTACATGGGCACCGAAAAAACATACAAAATCCACAAAAAAACCTACACCCCAGTGGAGTTGTCCTCTTTGGTTTTGCAAAAGTTGGTGGGCGATGCTGAAAAACACACTGGACAAACCGTCACAGAAGCGGTGATTTCAGTGCCGGCCTATTTCAATGGAATCCAAAGAAAAGCCACTTTACAGGCCGCTGAAATGGCGGGTTTGAAAGTGGAAAAATTGATCAATGAACCCACCGCGGCTGCTGTGGCTTATGGTTTGCAAAACAAACCGGAATACACCGACTTCATGGTGGTTGATTTGGGCGGCGGCACTTTTGATGTGTCTGTGATGGAATACTTCGATGACATCTTGGAAGTCAAAGCATCTGGCGGTGACAACCATTTGGGTGGAGAAGATTTCCTTCAGGTGCTGGTGACTTTGTTTTGTGACAAAGCCGGCTTGAACATCAACAAGTTGAAACCGGCCGTGATTCAGAACATCAAATCCCGGTTGGAGCTGTTCAAAAAAGAAATCAATCAGTCGCCAGACATTGCGCCTTTTATGGATGAAGTCAAACAAACCATCACCATCACTGCCAAGGAGTTTGAAAAGGCCAGCGGGCCATTGATGAAAAAAATCATCAAGGCGATTGAGTTGTGTTTGAAAGATGCGCAGTTGTCTCCCCATGACATTGAAGAAGTGATTTTGGTGGGCGGTTCGTCCCGACTGCCGTTCATGCGCACCTTGGTGACTCGAATTTTCAAAAAAATGCCTCGAACTGACATTGACCCAGATTTGACCATCGCACATGGGGCTACAATACAAGCCGCTTTGAAAAGCCGCAACAAAGACTTGGAAGATGTGGTGCTCACCGATGTGTGTCCATACACTTTGGGTACGGGTGTGGTTGGCCACAGCGTTTATGATGACAGTTTGTTGTTTTCTCCCATCATCGAAAGGAACACGGTGGTGCCTGCCAGTCGGGTCCAAAGCTATGTCACGGCGCAAGACAATCAAACCAAATTAAAGATGGAAATTTACCAAGGCGAGAGCCGATTGGTCAAAAACAACATCAAACTGGGTGAATTTGAATTGCCAGTGCCCAAAGGACGGGCCGGTGAACAATCAGTTGACTTGCGGATCAGCTACGACATCAACGGCATTTTGGAAGTGGATGCCGAGGTGAACTCCACTGGTGAAAAAGCCTATTTGTTGATCAACAATTCACCCCAGGAGTTGTCACCTGAGCAAATCGAATCTTCCAAGAAAAAACTCAGCACATTAAAGATTCACCCGAGGGAATCTGAAGCTGTGAAAGAAATTTATTGGCGTGCCGAAGCCATTTATGAGAACAGCTTGGATGAGGAGCGCGATGCCATCAACCACCTGATCTCGCAGTTTGATCAGATATTGGCATCACAGGACCCCAAAAGAATTGCCCAAGCAGTGGAGGAGATGAACGAGGCTTTGGCAGCTTTTGATGCCAATCGGTGGATCTGATGTACCCTTGGGATGTTTTGGGCATTGAGCCCACAGATGACAGAAAAGCCATCAAAAAAGCCTATGCCCAATTGATCAGACAACACCGGCCAGATGAAGATCCAGAGGGATTTGAGCGAATCAATGAGGGTTACAATTATGCACTTGCAATATCAGAAAAGGAAAATAGAAAAGAATGTTCTGATGATGGAACAGTGGCATCTCTATGTGAGTTTGAATATGAAACCCAAGTAAAACAAAGTGATGTCAGTACAAACACAGAAAAAATGTTTGTTGCAACTATCAATGGAAATAACGACCAACCATTTGAGCGCTATGTTGGTGAAGATGAATTATTGGCAGAGCAAATTTTATCGCAGTTACATGAGGTGGCTTTCAGTTCAATTCACATCAGATATGACAAAAATAATTGGAGATTTATTGAAAAAGTAAACGACATATTAGATTTTGAGTTGAAGGATCACTTGAACTTAGAAATATTTAAAAGGGTTGCTGAATACAACCATTCCAACAGAAAGAAAATACCATTGCAGATGATTAAATACATTGGAGAGGTTCTAGATTGGAGAGATAAATGGAGCTTTTTTAGCACCCATTTATCAAAGGAATATGTCGAATTGAACTATTGGTTTTTTGAAGGCAACATGGAACGAGATTGCACAAAGTACAGCCCAACTGTCACAGAAAGGGTTGCAGCATGGTTTCTTGATATGATGATATTTTCAGCAATATGCCTGGTTTTATCTGTATGGATGCAATTCGAGTTAAATGCGGCAATCATATTTATTGGTTTCAATATTTATAAGCTGGTTTTTACTACTTTCACTAAGAAGAGGGTCACAGTTGGGACTTACTTAATGAAATATAATTTCTTAAATCAAGAATTTGAGCGCTTAAGGAATGAAGAGGTTTTAAAGAGTCATTTGACCCGAGAAGCTGTCTTGCTGCCATTCTATTTGTTTTCTTTTATTTCGCACCCTTATATTGTTTTGTTGGTACCTATCCACATAGTTGTAATGCTCGTTTTTCCAGTTTTTAAAAAAAACCGGTTATTACATGACCTGTTGTCTAAACAATATGCAGTCAAAATAACATGATGAATTACCCCTGGGATGTTTTGGGCATTGAGCCCACAGATGATAAAAAAACCATCAAGCGGGCTTATGCCACATTATTGAGGCAGCACCGGCCAGATGAAGATCCGGAAGGGTTTGAGCGGATCAATGCGGCTTATCAAGCGGCATTGGTTGGCGGTGCGCAGCAGTCAGATTGGATGTCTGGCATCAATGCTGATCCGCCCAAATTGGATTTTGAGGTTGAACAACAAAAACCATCAAAACCACAACATGAAGACGTTACTGAACAGCAATCAGTTTTAGATTCAAATTTAGAAGATATTGAGCAACAAACGCCAACAGAGCCACCACATGATGAAGGTGAAGGACAAGAGTTGGCATCAGCGTCAGGTCATGATGACATGGAGGTGCAACTTTCTAAGGAAGACCGCGAATTGGCTGAAGGCATCATGAATCAATTTCACCAAAGTGTTTTTGACACCTATGCCAACAAAAACAGCGAGGGTCATTGGGATTTTTTGTCAGCGGTTGAAGACATTGCGGACATGGGTTGCCGTGATTGGGTGCTGCTGGCTTTGTTTCAAAAAGTATATGAGTACAATGCCTTCCAACACCAACAAAACGGCACTTTGTTGTTGACTCCTGGGATGGTGAAATCCATCAATGATGTGGTGGATTGGTACGGCCAATGGCAGATGTTGGAAGCCAACATCCAAGACCCGGTGTTCGAGCACGTGATGCACATGTTGGATGTGACGGAGTCAACAGAGCAAAATGCCAGCGTGTTGGGGCGGGCTTTGTTGATCTTTCTGGAATTCATACTGGTGGTTGTCTTTTTGCGTTTGTTCGATCTGGATCAAATGCTGGGCAGTTTAGAAGTAACGAGCTGTGTCACGTTTGTGGTGTTGAATGTGATCAACACGTTCACCATTTGCCAGATGGGTGTGGTTCAATTTTTTGCCGGACTTCGCTTGTTCGATGTGTATATGAATCCAGCTTCAGCGAAACAAAAAGTCATCAAGTTGGTGACTTTTCATGCATTGATGTTGCCTTTTTATGGGGCGCTGATTTTTGAATTAGGTGAAGCCGTATGGGCTTGGTTGGCCATTCTGGTTGTTTGGCTGGCGTATGCCATGGTTTGGGGGTGGAAAAAGTGTTTGATTCAAGACTGGGTTTCGGGCACTTTGGTGCTGAAACAATGAGGCTTGAAGGGAAGTGATGAATTTTTGACA
>JAUHZH010000180.1 GCA_030426065.1 Gammaproteobacteria bacterium | reverse complement strand
TGAGATTTCATATATTTGCCAATAGTAATCGTTGTAATCATACTGTTCCGGTGCACCAATGACCATACTGAATAAAGCTTTGGTGCCACTCCAGTGTACATGAGGATCCCGCACTGCTATGGCGTTTTGGTTTTGTAGGCCCACAACGCCATAGCCAGCTTCGCGAGTCAAATTTCTCAAGTTGCCATTCGGGTAGCGGATATACAAGTCACCACCTCGAGCAACACTGTTCATGCTGGCCATGTGATTGGCGAAAGTGGACCCAATGGTCGCAAAATCCTGAGCGATTGGAAATTGGGTAACAAACATGATGGGGTTGGTGGTGTTGACATTACCAGCGGTGACAGTGATCGATGCCAAAAGCATGAACAGTGGTGTCCACTTTTTTTTCATGAGTTATCCTCAAGACCAAATCAACCATTGTAAAAAAAATAAACGAAAAAAGCTGTGAACCAAGCCGCGGTTTATCGGCACATGTGATGATGCCTATTCAAAAGCCAATGCCAGAAGTTAATCTAATTGAAATGGTTTGCTTGATCAAAAATTCCTTGCCAACTGTGCATATCTGTGTATACTGTGCTTATTGATATATACAGTATGCACAGATGGTTCTGGATTTTATTTTGTCACAAAGCGATGGTCGGCCCATGTATTTACAGATCATGGAGCAGGTCAAACAACGCATCACTGGCGGCGATTGGCAAGCGGGTTCGGCCTTGCCTTCGATCAGGGAGATGGCTGTTGCGGCCAAAGTCAGTGTAATCACGGTCAAAAGGGCTTACCAGGAATTGGAAGCCCAAGGGGTGATTGTGACCCAAGCAGGCAAAGGTTCTTTTGTCGCTCCCAACCAAAAACTGTCTGTTCAATTACAGGAACAAGCGATGGATGAACACCTCAATCATGCGTTGGCCATGGCCAAAAAAATGGGTTTGAGCCCAGAAGACGTGATCAAAAGAATCAACAAACTGGTTAAACAATCAGCCAAGCAACAGGACACAAACAATGAATAATCAAACTTTGGCCTTCAAGATGAATGGGGTGAACAAAATTTACCCTCATTTTCACTTGAAAGACATCAATTTACAGCTTCCCACCGGTGAAATCATGGGTTTCATTGGACCCAATGGTGCAGGGAAGTCAACCACCATACGTTTGCTGATGGGTTTACTGCAACAGGATGGAGGCTCGATTGAAGTGTTGGGCCAGTCCATGCCAAAACAGCAAGTGGCCGCCAAATGGGACATCGGTTATGTGTCTGAAGATTTGCGTCTGTATGGAAAGCAATCCCTGCAATGGCACATGGATTTCATTCAGTCTTTGTACCCCAACTGGGATCAAGCATACGCCAATGGTTTGCTGAACAGGTTCGACTTGTTGGCCAATCACAGCATCAAGGGCTTGTCTCATGGCCAGCGTGTCAAAGCGGCAGTGTTGCTGGTTTTGGCGCGTCGGCCCAAACTGCTGATAAGTGACGAACCCACGACGGGGCTGGACCCCGTCGCCAGGCATGAAGTTTTGAATGAGTTGATGGATGTGCTGTTGGCTGATGATCGCAGCATCCTGTTTTCGTCACACAACACCCAAGACATCGAACAGTTGTCTGATCAAATCACCTTCATTGACAAAGGGCGCATCATCGCATCTGAGGACAAAGAGGGTTATTTGTCGGCCTGGCGGCGATTGCGTTTGCAAATCCATGCCGATCAGCCTTTGCCTCGATTACAAGGGGTGATTGAACAAAGGCGATCAGGCAATCAAGTGATCATCACCACCAAACAATTTGATGAACATTTGACAGGTCACTACCAAAAATGCGGTGCCTCAATACAGGCAGTTGAACACATGACTTTGGAAGAAGTTTTTGTGTCTGAAGTTCAAGCCAGTCGGCAATTGAATCAAACCCAATTACAAAAAACAGGAGAACCATCATGAAACATTCGGTCACTTGGGCTTTGGTCAAAAAAGATTGGATGCTGCACCACCGCACCTTTCTGTTGTTCGGCGTGATGGCTTTGCTGGCTGTTGCTGTTTTTTCCGTTGAAAGCACAAAAGCGTTTTATCTGGCCTTGTCATTGTTGTTGACGATGGTGATTTTGATTGGTGCCTTGTTGATTTTTTCATCGGTTGTCAACGAACGCAAAGACCAGACCTTGCCTTTCGTCATGAGTTTGCCGGTCACGATCCATGATTACACCCGTGCCAAAATGACATTCAATTTATTGGCCTATTTGGCAGCCTGGTTAATTCTGCTGGGCACCACACTCTGGTTGTTTGCAGCGAATGTTCACCTGCCCAATGGGTTGATTCCCATTGCGGTGATCGTATTGCTTCAATTGTTGGTGTCCTTTGTCTTGATCCTGGGTTCGGCACTGGTTTCGGGTTCTGAGAAGGTGACGATTGTTGTGACCACTTTGACCAATGTGTCGGTGTCGTTGTTCATGTTTTGGGCTGGCAGCTTCGATGGCATTTATGAGCACTTGAAAGGGCCAGTTGCGGTTTGGAGTGGCACGGCTTTGACATTCGTGGCGGTGGAATTGCTGTTGGCAGTGGTGATTGTTTTGGCCACATTTTATTTTCAGTCCAGGAAAAAAGACTTTATCTGAGGTGTTAAAAAATGAATGAATCTCTCAATATGTCAGCCCAACGCTTACATTACATGGACAACCTGCGCGCCCTGGCGATGTTGGTTGGCGTGGTGTTTCATGCCACATTGGCCTATGGTCCTTTGATGCAGAATGTTTGGTTCACGGCGAGTGGTGAATACCATGTTGGTTTTGATGTGTTCAATTGGTTCAGCCATTTGTTTCGCATGCCTTTATTTTTCATGATAGCGGGGTATTTTGCCCTGATGCTGCTGGAAAAACGGGGCGTGGTGGGGTTCCTGAAACACAGGACGGTGCGCATTTTGTTACCCTTGCTGTTGTTTTGGCCTTTGCTGACTTGGTTGGTGGGGCTGAGTATTGTTTGGGCCATTGAGCATGTTGAGCAATTGTCTCCGTCGATGTTTTTCATCAAAATGATGTTCAATGCACCGAATCCACCGGAAGCACCTTTTTCCTGGATGCATCTGTGGTTCTTGTACTACCTTTTCATGCTGGTTTTGTTGGTGGCTGTGTTGTATCAGTTTAAGGTGTTCACTTGGCGCATCTGGTCATGGTGTTTGCATCCTGTGAGTCTGCTTTTGTTGTTGCCTTTGCTGGTCTCTGTTGGGCTGTTTCAAGTCACGGCACCGCATCCCGCTCCAGAACAGTTGAAACCTCACTGGTGGGCTTTGTTGTTTTACGGACTGTTCTTCTTTGTTGGTGGTTTGATGCGACATCAAAACAACACCTTGGTTAACTGGCAGCGATACAAGTTCCTGTTGTTGATGGTCTCAGTGGCTGTGTTTGTTTATTTCTTTGATACATTACCTGAAGTGATTGCGCCACAAATGGCGATGTTGATGGGGGTGGTGGGCAACATGAGTTGGTCACATTATCCGGTGGCTTTGGCAGAAGCTGTGGTTGCCGTTTACATGACCTTGTTTTGCTTACTGTTGGGCCAAAAATGGTTGAATGGCAGCAACCGCCAACTGAAGTTGTGGGCGGATGCTTCTTATTGGATTTATTTGATCCATTTGCCCATCTTGTTCATGGTGCAATTCATTTTGCTCGACAGTGATTTGTCCATCTGGCTTCAGTTTGTTGTCAGCTGTGTGGCCACCTTGGCTTTGGCATTGGTCAGTTATTTGTTGCTGGTGCGCTGGACACCTTTGGGGTGGTTGTTGAATGGCAAAAAACGGCGATCAACTAGTAATTAAACCATCCACCTTTTTGGCACAGATGAAGTCGTTTCGCGTCAGGCCATCGGCTTCATGTGTGGTGTATGACACTGCCACTTGGTTGTAACCAAAACTGACATCGGGGTGATGACCTTCTTGGTCGGCCATGTGAGCTGTGGCATTGACCAGGAACATGACTTTGGAGAAGTTTTTACAGCGTATTGCGCGTGAGATGGTTTTCTTGTCGTTGCTCAATTGCCAATCTGAATCTATCAGCCCCATCCATTCTTGTAATTCGTTCAAGGGCAGTGTGCCTTCTAGGCCTTGGCAAGCCTGGCAATGTTGCTCTTTCAATGGTTTGTTTGTCATCTCAACTGGCCTTTTTAAGTTCTGGGTGTGCGGTTTTAAGGCCCAATGATTGGGCGTATTTAATCGCGGATATGATGTCGCTGTCTGTGATGGATTGTAATTGATCCAAGTCTTCTAGAACATAATAAATGGGCTGTTTGATGTCAATCCTGTAGGGTGTTCGCAACACTTCAATCAATTCGAAAGGCCGCAACAGGACGTCTTTGGATTCCACAGCATGCAACAGTTCGCTTGGAGATGAGGCCAAACCAGAACCCAATGGAACGATGTCATCGCCTTGTCTGATCATGCCAAATTCCACGGTGAACCAATAAATGCGAGCCAACCAAACATGGAATGATGAATCCACCGACAAAGCAAGTTCTCCCAATTTTTGTGAAAACTGAGTGATTTGAGGCAGCGTCAACAAAGGACCGTGACCAAAGATTTCGTGAAAAATATCAGGCTCTTTGACGTACCAAAAATCTTCTTGGGTACGAATGAAAGAAGCCGCTGGAAACTGTTTATTGGCCAACATGCTGAAAAAGCGATCATATGCAATCAAGGCTGGGACCGGCACCACTTGCCAACCAGTTATTTTTTGGAGCCGTTCAGATACTTCGCCACATTGAGGTATCCGCTGTTTGGGTAAGTCGATGATGGCCAATCCCTCTACGAATTTTTTGGCCATGTGTCGGTTTACCAGCCCGATTTGCGCTTGGTACAAGTCCCTCCAAACATTGTTCTCGCCTTCGCTGTATTCGATGATTCCGTTGGCGTTGGGTTTTTTGGCTTGGTATTGAGTCGATGTGTACCGTTCCATTGAAGAACTTGAAAATTAAAATCCCATGATATGGATTTGGCCAGGAAAATGGTTCCTATTTGTTGACTTATTGACCCATTAATAGAAATAATATTCCATTAATTGAGCCATTGAGAGAAATATAGTGTTAGATGATCACGATTTGAGAATTTTGCGTGTCATCCAAAGGGATGCCGACATCAACATCAATGACTTGGCAGAGCAGGTGAACCTGTCCAGAACACCTTGTTGGCGGCGGTTGAAAAAGTTAGAAGAGCAGGGGGTGATTCAGAAGAAAGTGGCGATTCTGGATCACAAGAAATTGGGTTTTTCAGTCCATGCCTATGTTCAAGTGTCCATCAAAGACCACGAGCTGCCGGCATTGAGCCGTTTTTTGACATTTGTAGAAGACTGTCCATTGGTGATGGAATGTAATG
>JAUHZH010000471.1 GCA_030426065.1 Gammaproteobacteria bacterium | reverse complement strand
CATGGCGCGTTCTTTAAATTAGATGGACAAGCTTATCTGGAATTCGTTGGAGTCATTGTATAATGTTCAGTTCAAAATAAAAACCAAGGGTTGACAGTTCAACATGCGGAAGTTGTTAAAATTTATGTGGTTCATGACCAAGCTGGGTTTGTTTTTTGCCGTGCTTGGTGTGATTTTGATTTATGCCCTGTACAAACACTATGAGCCCGACCTGCCTTCGGGCGAAGCCATCAAGGAATACAAGCTGCAAGTGCCGCTCAGGGTGTATTCCAAAGACGGTCAATTGATTTCAGTGTTTGGCACTAAAAGACGGATACCGGCCAAGATTGAAGACATCCCTTTGAAGCTCAAGCAAGCCTACATTGCCGCCGAGGACGCCAATTTCTACAGCCACTATGGTTTTGATGTCAAAGGCATCATGCGTGCGGTGTGGCAAATCGTCACCACAGGAAAAAAACAAGGGGGCGGCAGTACCATCACCCAGCAGTTGACGCGCAACGTGTTTTTGACACTGGACCAGACTTGGACCCGAAAAATCAAAGAACTGTTTTTGGCAGTCAAACTGGAACGCACCATCAGCAAAGATGAAATCTTGGAGCTGTACCTGAACAAGATCGCACTGGGCCACCGCGCCTACGGCGTGGCCGCAGCTGCCGAAGTGTATTACGGCAAAACCCTGGAAGAACTTTCGTTGGCCGAAATGGCGATGTTGGCTGCGCCACCCAAAGCGCCTTCCCGAATCAACCCAGTGACCAGTCCCGAACGTGCGCTGCAAAGAAGGGATTATGTGTTGGGCCGGATGTTGGAATTGAAATTCATCAGCCAAGCCGAATACGACCAAGCCATCAACGAAAAGGACGAAGCCTATGTCCACCAACCTGTGGTCGAGTTGAATGCCCCTTGGGTTGCTGAAATGGTCAGAAAGGAGATGGTTTCTTGGTACGGCGACGATGCCTACACCGACGGCTACTCTGTTTACACAACCATCGAATCAGACAAGCAAATGGCGGCCGAACTGGCGGTGATGAAAGGCTTGCATGCCTATGATCGACGCCACGGCTACCGCGGTCCGAACTTCTGCACGGTCTCGGCGTGTGCCAGCGGCACCAACGCGATG
>JAUHZH010000470.1 GCA_030426065.1 Gammaproteobacteria bacterium | reverse complement strand
TTTTCTCACACCTTTGGGCGTCAACATTTTGAAAATTGACTGAACCAGCTCTTGGGTTTTTCCATCGTATTTGGGCGGCACACTGGGCTCTGCAACCTCTGAACCACTTTCCACAACTTCATCCGATGCCGCCTCAGTTGCTTCGCTGAGTGGCGCTGTGGTTTCCTGGTGTGAATGTGTAGTGGCGGGCTTGGCCAACTGTGGTTTCAAATTGGGTAAAATCCCCGCATCGATGAACAATTGATTGATTTCTTCATAGAGTTCATTGACATGATCAGACAACAATTTGGTTAACCGTTCAAGAAACATGGTTTTGACGGCAGTGTCTAAAGTGACGTGATTCATCGCATTGCTCAACACCCATACCAAAGAAGGTGGAGAAAAAGGCATGTTGGTCTGATCAATTTGACCGCTGCCATAAATCACATTCATCCTTTTTTCCAGTGTGTAGAGTTGTGCATGACCCACCACTTCCAGTGTTGAATCCATTTGTGTCAGCGCCAATGTGATGCTCAATTCTTCATCTGCAACCAGTGACAAAGTGGCGTGGTGTTGATTCTCTTCAAGCTGGGCCGAAATAAAACCTGGCATCGCTTTGATTTCTGACTTGATGGCCAATGCCAAATCTTTGCCATTGTCTTTGAGTTGTCGGTACCAAGTGAATAGGTTTTGTTCATCCTTGTTGTTGGTGGCTTTCTCAGCTTTATTGAACAATTCTTTCAACACCGAGATCACGGCTTCTTTGATGCACTGGGTCAAATGTCGGTCAAAAACCTGAATGCCCTGATTGATGATCGTGTTTCTGTCCATAATGTAATTTCGCTGCTGACACCTTAATTGCATGTACCCCAAGCACATGCCCACACCCTGCTCAGTTATTACGAGCCCAGTTTAAAAATACATCATAACATCTTCATGTTCAAGCTCTTTTGACATTCAGATACCAATCTTAAATGACTCACATATACCAGCCTGTAAAAGCATCCCCTTGTCATGCACACATCAGAAAAAGCCTTTCAACAACCCTGACCCCTTACTCAACACATCGGACAAATCCACATCGCCATCACCATCGGCATCCAACATGCTTTCTATGGCACCCAATTGAGGTTGTTGTTGCT
>JAUHZH010000179.1 GCA_030426065.1 Gammaproteobacteria bacterium | reverse complement strand
CCACTCAAATGGTGGGTATTTTGAAACATGGTTTTATTATGTGGTGTTCTGATTTCAATCAACCTTCTTGTTCCAACTTGGCCCAAGAGTCACGCATGGTCACCACCTGATTGAACACAGGTCTGTCGGTTTCGTGGGTTTTGTCGCGTTTAAAATAGGCATTGCGCTCAAATTGATACGCCACATCTTTGTCTTGATCAACGATGCCCGGCTCCAGCATGGCGTTGGGTAATATTTCCAAGGAGTCAGGGTTGATGCTGTCTAGGAAATTTTCAACCGCTGCGGGTTTGGGGTGGTTGAACAACCGATCATACAAACGCACTTCAACAGGCTCGGCATGGGCTGCTGAAATCCAATGGATGGTGCCTTTGACTTTTCGGCCATCAGCGGTGCCGCCACGACTTTCTGGATCGTATGTACAGCGCAATTCAACCACATTGCCTTCGGCGTCCTTAATCGCTTCGCGGCATGTAATGTAGTAGGCATGACGCAAACGCACTTCCCTGCCCTCGGTCAACCTGAAAAATTTGCGGTTGGCGTTTTCTTTGTAATCATCTTGCTCAACATAGATTTCACGACTGAACGGAATTTCACGCAAACCAAAAGACTCATCTTGTGGATGGTTGCTGCCTGTCAACATTTCCACTTTATCTTCCGGATAGTTTTCAATGACCACCTTCAAAGGTTTCAAAACGCCCATCACACGCGGTGCTGTTTTGTTCAACACATTCCGAACGGCATCTTCTAAAACCGTCATCGAAATCACGGACTCTTTTTTGCTGATACCCACTTCTTTGACAAAGTTGCGAATCGCTTCGGGTGGATAGCCGCGGCGACGCATACCAGAAATGGTGGACATGCGAGGGTCATCCCAACCATCGACCAACTGATTTTCGACCAATTGATTCAATTTACGCTTCGACGTGATGGTGTAAGACACATTCAAACGTGAAAATTCAATTTGTTGCGGATGGCAATCGATGTCGATGTTGTCCAAAACCCAATCATAAAGTGGTCGATGGTCTTCAAATTCCAAAGTGCACAAGGAATGGGTGATGCCTTCGATGGCATCAGAAATGCAATGGGTGAAATCGTACATTGGATAAATGCACCAAGCATCGCCGGTGTTGATGTGGTGCATGCGTTTGATGCGATAAATCACTGGGTCACGCATGTTGATGTTGCCTGACTGCATGTCAATTTTGGCACGCAACACTTTAGAACCATCGGCATACTCGCCGGAACGCATGGCACGGAACTCAGTCAGATTTTCATCAACAGATCGATCACGGTAAGGGCTATTGATACCTGGGGTCGTGAAATCGCCCCTGTTTTCTCGGATTTGCTCTGGCGTTTGGTCATCCACATAAGCCAATCCTTTTTCAATCAACTGCTCCGCATAGCCATACAATTGCTCAAAATAATCGGAAGCATGGAAGTTGTTTTCACCCCAATCAAAGCCCAACCATTGGATGTCGGCCTTGATGGACTCCGCATATTCATTGCTTTCTTTTTCAGGATTGGTGTCATCGAATCGCAAATGACAAATGGCCTGATAATCTTGAGCCAGACCAAAATTCAAACAGATGGACTTGGCATGCCCAACATGCAAATAACCATTCGGCTCAGGTGGAAACCGGGTCACGATGTTGCTGTGTTTTCCATTGGCAATGTCTGCATCGATGATTTGAGTGATGAAGTTTTCAGTGACGTTTTTGTCGCTCACGGCCTATTCCAAAGTGAATAAAAGCGCGTATTTTGACAGTAATAGATGAAAAAATCGAGTGTTTGAATGAGTGAGTGCTTTGAACACAACAAGAAACGCCACTAATTATATTTTTTATATATTAATTAATCATTCAACCAATAACTCAGTTAGAATGATAAGCACCAATAAAAAGAGAGGACACAAAGTGATGAAAAAGTTACTGATGACCACCATCATCCTGGCCACTGGTGTGGCGATGGCTGATGAAGTCAAACAATCTGATGCGCCAACCCGGCCATTGGAACCACAAACGCTGAATGCAGTCAAATTCGATATTTCAATGCCCTTGCGGATGATGACTCCCAAACCCATTGTGCCACAAGCCTTGCGAGGCGGGTCAATGGTTGACCCGGGTGTTATCCCAACGGAACAAGAATCCAACACCACTTTTCAAGCCGATCCGGTGCTACAAAGCCAATTATTTGGACAGTCGATCCCAGCGCCCACAGCCAGCTTTGACACCGTGAACAACATTGTGGGCGCTTCACCTCCGGATCCTGCGGGCGATGTCGGCCCCAACCATTACGTTGTGATGAGTAACCTGTTCTTTGCAGTGTACGACAAATCAGGAGCAGAATTGTTGGCGCCGATGGCCAACAACACATTGTGGTCAGGTTTTGGCGGCGCTTGTGAAAACGAAAATTCAGGCGACCCCATCGTGTTGTATGATCAAATGGCCGACCGTTGGCTGCTGACTCAGTTCACTTCTGCAGGTCCTGAATACTTTAACTGTATCGCCCTGTCACAAACAGGAGACCCCACGGGTTCCTACTACCGCTGGGCCCTTTCTAATGGCAACTTATTTCCAGACTACCCCAAATACGGTATCTGGCATGATGCTTATTACGTATCTACAAGGGATTTTGGCTCTGGATATGAAGGCGTGGGCGCCTATGCATTAGACCGCACAGAGATGCTGGCAGGAAACCCAAACCCAACCACCATCTACTTTTTTGTTGACCGCACCACCGACCCTTGGCGTGTCGGTGACGGTTTACTGCCTGCTGACATCGATGGCGACACCATGCCACCGCCTGGCTCACCACAGTATTTTGTCGGTTCCATGGACAGCGGCCATTCATACGGTGCACCCAATGATGGACTGACATTTTGGGAATTCGTCGCTGATTTCGACACCCCGGCCAATTCTTCTTTCACCTTAGTAAGCACCTTAAACTCAGCTTCATTTGACACCATTTACCCATGCGGAGGTGGAAGGAACTGTCTTGAACAACCCGACACCACCAACTTGATAGACATCCAATCTTACAGGCAAAGGCCTTTACACCGGTTGGCATACAGGAACTTTGGCACCCACGAATCACTGGTCACCAACCAGTCTGTGGAAGCCAGTGCCAACATCGGTGGTATCCGCTGGTGGGAAATCCGTGATTTACAAACCACCCCTACCATCCATCAGGAAGGCACCTACGGCCCGGGTGATCAAGATGGCATCCATCGCTGGATGGGCTCCATTGCCATGGACCAAGAAGGCAACATGGGCTTAGCATACAGCGCAACCAGCAGCACACTATACCCCTCAATCAGATACACTGGCCGTTTGTCCAACAGCCCATTGGGTGTCATGGACATGGGTGAAGGTTCCATTGTTGAAGGCACCGGCAGCCAAACCAGTTCGCAACGTTGGGGTGACTACACGTCATTGAATATTGACCCCGTTGATGATTGTACGTTCTGGCATGTCAATGAATATTTGACTGCCAATGGAAGCAATTGGATCTTGCGAGTGGGTTCATTCAAATTCGACGAATGTGGCGACCCAGGATTCTTTTTGAGTGCTTCTGAAACAGACATCAACATTTGTACCAGCGACACCGCAGTTTATGACATCGATGTCGGCCCCATTTCCAATTTCAATGATCCAGTGACTTTGAGTGTCTTGGGAGAACCTGGCAGTTCAACAGCGGCATTCAGTCAGAACCCGGTACCTTCATTGCCATCGACCGTTCAACTGACCATAGACAACACGGGTGCTGTTGTGGCAGGCTCCTATCCAATGACTGTCACGGGCACTGCCACAGGTGCAGATGACAAAACGTTGGATCTGAATTTGCATGTATTTGACCAAATTCCAGGCGCCGTCACATTGACTACTCCGACCGACGGTCAAGTCAACACCGACACCCAACCCAGTTTGAACTGGACGGGCAGCAACAGTGAGAGTTACACCGTTGAAGTCTCAGATGACATGGCTTTCAGCAACATCGTCTTTTCGGGTCAAACTTCTGGGAACACCATCGTACCTTCCACAGCCTTGAACACCAACAGCACATACTACTGGCGCGTCAAAGCAGAAAACGCTTGTGGCGAAACGCAGTATTCAGCCGTGTTCAGCTTCACCACCCAAGCGGCACCAGGCGAATGTGGTATTGGCACCCAAACCAGTGTCTTACTGAGTGAAGATTTTGAAAACGGCCAAGGCAGTTTCACCACTGGCAGCAATGTGGGACCTGCCACTTGGGCATTGGTCACTGACAATGCAAACTCAGGCACTTCATCAATGCACGCCGATGATGTGGACGAGGAAAGTGATCAAACTTTGACCACGCCTGCCATCGCATTGCCCAATAACTTGTCTGGCTTGACACTTCAGTTCTGGAATCGCCAAGAAATGGAAGACAGTGCCAGTGGCTGTTGGGATGGCGGTCTGTTGTCGTATTCAACGGATGGCACCAACTTCACGCCGATCACCAATGACAAAATGATCACTGATCCTTACGACGGCACACTGACTGCACAATACAACAACCCTCAAGCGGGCAATGATGCTTGGTGTGGTGACCCTCAGGATTGGTTGAATTCTGTGGTAAATATTGATGATTTGGCGGGTCAAACCGTGACCTTCCAATTCCATCTGGCCACGGACAATTCAGTGAGCCACCCTGGCTGGCACATCGACGATGTGGTGGTCCAAGGTTGTGAAGTGGTATCAACTTGTGATCCAGCACCACCCACACAAGATCCAGACATCATTTGGTTCAATGGTTTCCAATGCGTAGACCAGAACTGATTGTTTGATCTTTCAAAAACAAAAAAGGCCCTTGTTTTGCAAGGGCCTTTTTGATTTTAAGCAATAAAATAATGGATTAACTTCTGCGTTCATTCAAACCTGAAACAATAAGCCGTCATCCATACGCAAAGCAGTCAACACACCACCCCAAACCTTACCCGTATCCAAGCAAATGACGTTGTTGTCTTGATACAAACCCAATGCCGACCAATGGCCAAATATCACTGTTTTTTCAGTTTGAGTGAATCGTGGGTGGCGAAACCACGGCATCAATTTGGCATTGTCTCGCAATGTCCCTTTTTCTTTCAGGTTCAAAGCACTGGTTTTAGGATCCAGATACCGCATCCTCGTCATGGCATTGACGATGAAACGCAATTTTTCTTGTTTGGACTTGACCTTATCCCAATGCAAAGGCTTGTTTCCATACATGTTTTGGAAAAAAGTGACGGGGTCGGTCCGCAGGGCCTTGGTGACTCGGTTGGCGTGTTTGTGCCACTTCTTGGGATTCCATAAGGGATAAAAACCAGCATGAACCACCCAACAAGCTTCAAGCTCAATGATCATGGGTCTTTGAATCAACCAGCTCATCAATTCATCACATTG
>JAUHZH010000178.1 GCA_030426065.1 Gammaproteobacteria bacterium | reverse complement strand
TATTTTTTCTTTTCCTAAAATCATACCTAAAAGGCATAAACGGATAAAGTGATTTGTGTTTGATAAGTTTACCGATTAGAAAGGCAACAATACCCAAAACGGGTATAATAAAAAGTAGGTTCATGGGAAAGATTTTATACAATATTAAGCAACCTTATTTATTTTTTCTCCTCTTTTATAAAATCAACCGTTAGATTTGGTTCATTAGAATTTTAACAAAAAATCAGTAGGGAAATTATCAATTTGATTGTTGTAAGAAAAATAGTTCTCCGAACAATTTTTTTTCGTTTTTTTTGTTTTTTCTGAAAATTTAATTGCTGATGTTTTTAAAATTTGTTGGCTGAGCCCGTCGAAGCCCGTTCATGATGTGGTCACCGAAACCATTTTTTTTTGCCTTTAACAAACTTCCTGGCCACCTTCTCCTTTATAATCAACACCATGACGGGTCACTCATGGCAACAATACATCAATAAGCCACTGCTGTTGTATGTGGTTGGTATGCTGATTTTGGCAGCTGCGGGCACATGGGTAATGACCCTGGGTGCATTCAGTTGGCCCAGTATTGAGGCGGTGTTGCTGGGCGGTGGCGCCTTGTTATTGGTCTGGCAATGTGGCGTTCGATTCCCTTACTTGGGCCTGATTTCCATGGAACGGTTGGTTCAGTTTCATTTGTTACTGACCTTGCCCCTGTCTGAAGTGGTGATCATCCACATCTTGCCCAGTTTGTTGATGCCATTCATCAACAAATCCTATCGCATGAATTCTTACCACGTCGCCACCATCCGCGGATTGAATAATTTGGCGATGAACACCTTGATGATGTTGGTGGCCGCCTGGATTTTGCAATGGGGTGTTGACTTGCCATTGACGGCATTGACATGGGACCACGCATGGTCAATCGCATTGGCAGCGGTGCTGATGCAAGCGGTTAACATCAGCATGATTTTTTGCTACTTCAAACTGGATCGAAAAAAAATAAAAGGCCTGTTCACATCGGCTTACCTGTTTGCTGATTTGATGTTTGTCCCGGTCGGGGTGATGTCGGCCCTGTTGTTTCATTTGGGTGACACGGCTTTGTTTGCCCTGTTCATTTTTTTCACCGCGGTGTTGTTGCTGGCATATCGAAGCCTCAACCAAAGTGACCAAAACAAAGAACAAATCTCAATCAATCAAGCCACCGATCACCAAATCAGTGCCCTGAATTTGGAGCATTTGTGTCAGGCCATCAGCAACCGATGTGACCAATTGTTCAATGCCCAAGCTGTTTATTTGTTGGCCGTCGATGAAGACAGTCATCATGTTTTGGTGGCTGACAACCGCACCGAAATCAGAGATTTGACCGAGCGCTTGGACGGGTTGTTGACCACCGATCGAATCGCAGCAACTGTGGATCAAATAGACGACAACACCCTTCACCACATGCAAGCCGCGTTCATAGATTCGGATGGCACGTTTGCCCGCCTGCTGCTGATGCGCGACCAAGCTTTGCCCTTCAATGAAGCCGACCTGGACATGTTGCGATTGATTGTGCGTCAGTTCAGAACGGACCTGTCTTATGCCATGACCTACCAAAAGCTCAACGAGTACAAAATCAACTTGGAAGCCAAAGTGGCCATGCGCACAAAACAGTTGGAGCAAGCCAACAAAGAAAAAAGCGAGTTGGTGGAACGGCTGAAAAAAATCTCACAAACCGACGCCCTGACCGGGCTGAAGAACCGCAGGTATTTCGATGCTTTGATGAATCATTTTCTTGGCACACAACCGGCCACATTGAGCTTGGCGGTGATCGACATCGATCATTTCAAACAAGTCAACGACCAACAGGGCCATGACCAAGGTGATGCGGTGCTCCAAGCCATCGCCAAAATCATGAACCAATGGGCACCATCTGGCGGGATTTTGGCACGCTATGGTGGCGAAGAATTCGTTGTCGTTTTGACCGCTTCATCTTCACAAGAAGCCGAACAATCCCTGGAAAAATTGCGCGCTCTGGTTGAGAGCCATGCTTGGGACTGGTCCAATCAGACGCACAGCATCACCATCAGCATCGGCCTGTCCCACCACCCAGCAACACCCATTGAACGTTTGTTCGAAGCAGCTGATGCAGGGTTGTATCAAGCCAAAGCCAACGGCAGAAACCAATTGGTCGTTCAGACCTGAAACCTGCTGTCTTGACTGGTGTCATTCCATGATGCGAAACCATGCCTCACACACCAGTGTAGGACAGTTTCACAGTCCGCTGACAGCCCAGCCAAGTTTAGGACACTACACCAGCATTCCATATGATGTAAAATGATTGCTTTTTTAACATCAAGAGTGACTCATGAAGAAAGCAATCATTGTGACGGCCATGCTGTCGGCCCTGGCTGCACCCAGCATCGCCAAAGAAACACCCAAAGTATCGGTGGCCACCCAGGAAGTGGTCCCTGGCATCCACATGTTGTATGGCGAAGGTGGCTTCATCGGTGGCAACATGGGCCTATTGGTCGGCGATGAAGCGGTGGTGCTGATCGATGACGGCATGCCCAACGCACTGGACTTGATCAACAAAAGCATCGCTGGCATTTCTGATAAACCCATTGACTACCTGGTCAACACCCATGTCCATGGCGACCATGCCGGCAACAACGCCGCCATGAGTGAAGCCGGCGCCCACATCGTTGCCCATGAAAACCTGAGACAACACATGTTAGACAAAGGGGTTCAAGGCCCTGAAGGCATGGTGCCCGCTCCCAAAGCAGCCCTGCCTGTTTTGACCTTTTCTGATCGCATGACTTTCCACTTCAATGGCCAGCCCGCCACCGTGTTTCATCTGCCCCAAGCACACACCGACGGCGATGCATTGATTCATTTCACCGAAGCCAATGTGATCCACATGGGCGACACCTTTTTTAATGGCCTCTTCCCTTTCATCGATTTGGATTCGGGCGGCACTTTGGAAGGTTACATCCACGCCCAAATGAAAGTCATCAGCATGAGCAATGACGAAACCAAGATCATCCCAGGGCATGGTCCTTTGGCGAGTAAAGCCGATTTGCAAAAAGCTTTGGACATGTTGATCGACTGTAAAAAAATCATCATGGCTGAAATCAAGAAAGGCCATGACATTGAACAGATTGTCAAAGACAACCCGTTACATAAATACCACGACGATTGGAATTGGGGTTTCATCACCACCGAGCGCATGACGCGCCAGTTGTACAATGATTTGAGCCAACATGCGACCTCTGGATCCGGCCACAGCCATGGTGGCGGACAAGGCCACTCACACTGAATCCAGTTCAGGATCCCTGACCAAAAAAAACGCCACAGCAAAGTGGCGTTTTTTTTGGTCAGCAGGGAAATGAGTTAAAAAGCTTTCTGCCAGCCCAAGGTCCACATGTCACCTTGGTCCATTTGGATGCCTGCGACGTCTTGACTGATGTTGCTGCTGTATTCAAAGGCAAAACGGTGGCCATCAAACCAACCCTCACTGATCACCAGGTAATTCAAACCGATGGCTGCATCCAACCAATCGCCTCCAGTGAAATCAGCATTTGCGGCCGGGGTCATCATGGCCATCATTTGCAAACGGGCGTCACTGCCTTTGATGCTTTGTTTGTTCTTTACTGACAGTCGGCCTGACAGGCTCCAGGCATCAGACAAGTTTTTGCTGCCCCAAATGGTGAGTGCATGCTCATGACCCAAACGGTAACCCGCGTCATTCTCGCCTGTTCTGATCGTGCTCATCAGTTGTGCACCCCAAGCATGCCCTTCATGGTATTGGTTCCAAGTCAGTCCCAATTGGTAATCATAGGTGCCTGAGCTGTTTTGCATGCCGTAGGGCAACAACATGTTCTCTGCCATCGGTGTGTTGTCGCGCTGGTTGATGGAACCGGTGGGTACGCTGACATTGAAATTCATGTGCAGTTGATTGTGCCCCCAGTTTTTCAAACGATACAAGGCACCGATTTTGCTGTCGGCGGTACCAGATGAATGGGTTCTGAAACGCATGCCCATGCGGTTTTGGATCACCATGTCTTTTTCACTGTGGTTCAACATGGCCATCAAAGTCAAGCGGTCGGTGGGTGCATACATGAAACCCAACATGTGCATTTTCATGTCCATGCGCACCGGTGACATCATGAAATCATCCAAAACCTCAGCCGTTGACAAGTGATCAGTGCCACTGACCATACCTGACATCCCCATATCCATGAATCGGTATGAAAACATGAATTCACCTTGTTGGTGTGTGTGATCGCCCATGACGCCAATTGGGGCATGTCTGTTGGCATTGGGGCTGTCATCAGCGCCAGCCCATGCAGAAGTCAACAAGGCCATTAAGCCCCAGGTCAAATGTGTTTTATTCATGATGTTCGGAACCAAAATAAGAAAAGCGCACATTGTAATGAGCGCCAGCACCCTGCACCATGCGACAAATTGTCGCAGTGATGAACGAACACTTCAAAAAAGCCAATGTGGTATGCTTTGCGTTTTCGAAATCCACCCACTGCATGCACATTTTGTTGTCATACCGACTGACTGTGGCTGTTGGTTTATTGGCCATTCAATGCCTGAACCATTACATTGCCATATGGCCTCAAGCAGAGCTTTGGACCGTGGCTTTGGGCGTGGTTTATTTGGTGTGGGCTCTGTTGGGAATCAAACGCCCAACACACTGGCATGAACAGGTCATGCAAATGTGGATTGACCTGTTGGTCTGGGCTTTGTTTTTGGCCTTTCACGACGGGGTTTCAAATCCATTGATTTGGTGCCTTTTGATTCCTTGCATGATGGCAGCCATCAAACAAACCCGGTGGTTCGCTTGGACAATCACAACCGCTGCCAATTTGGTCTATGTTTTGTTGTGGTTCATGCAATCTGCCAACCAACAACACCACGGACACGACATGCAAAGCCATGTTCTGGGAATGTGGCTGGGGTTTGTGGTGATTTCTGTGATGTTGATTTGGGTCATCACCCACTTGATGAAGCAAATCCAACAAAAAAATGCCGCCATTCTGTCATTCCAGACACAACAGTCCGAAGACCGCAACCTCGTCAGGATGGCCACTTTGGCGACCAGCATGGCACATGAACTGGGTTCTCCACTGAACAGCATCCAACTGCTGTCAGAAGCGATACAAGCGGATGTTCAGTCTCCTGAACTCGATCAAGACTTCAAGTTGATGAATGCCCAAATCAAACGCTGCAAACAAGTGCTGTCTGAAATGGCCCACACCACCCAAAGCAAAGACCCATTGCAGATCAAAGACCTGCTTTTAAAACCGGCTTTGTTAGATTTGGCAACGCAGCACCCATCCATTCAATTCCACCTTGAAGTCGAAGAACACGTGGTTTTCCAAGCCGATGAATTGTTGCCCATGGCCATGAACAACATCGTCAACAACGCCATCGCGGCCACAGCGCAAAAC
>JAUHZH010000177.1 GCA_030426065.1 Gammaproteobacteria bacterium | reverse complement strand
CAAAGTCACTTGTGTGGCCGACGAGTATCAGAACCGCATCGTGAGTTTACAAGCCAAATACCGCTTGGTTGACTCAAATGACCCACATTTCCTGGCTTGTGACGACAACCCCGCCAATGAAGTGGTGGTGACGCACTTTGATACCGAGCCAGCGACTTTGATCGCGGAGCGCGGTGATTCCAGTTCTTTGATGATTCAACAAGAAAGTGGTGAATTCAAGGGCCGGAACGAAACCATCATCAAACAATCAGGTGGCCGCTACACCGTGGTGTGGGGTTACGAAGCGCCAGAAATGGCCTGTCAAGTCAAAGAAAGTTAAGCAATCACAGTTTGAAATGATCGTCGGTTGCGCCCTGATGAACAGGGCGCTTCGGCCTTTGTTCACTTGAAATTCAGCTTACCATCCCTATAATACATCACAGCACCGATTCCATTGTTTGGAGGTTGAACAACCACAAGGCATGAACGGTGACTGGTTGGGTTGAACTTCAACCCCTATGACAAAGCATTGATGAGGACTTGATTGTGAATCGACAGGTACCTGAGCGCTATTGCTTGATTGGCAACGGCAGACTCGCGCGTCACATGGCGCACTATTTTGATTTGATGGGCATCCGCTATAAACGCTGGTACCGAGGCATCAAACCGTCCTTATTACAACGCTTCAAACACCGTTTCCTCGATGCACAATCGAGCCTTTCCCAAGCCATATCAGGCTGTGACCACATCTTGTTATTGATCAGTGATGACGCCATTGAGCCATTCATTGAGCAAAACCCAGAGCTTCGAAAGCATGCTTTGATTCATTGTTCAGGTGCTTTGCAAACGCCATTGGCTCAGTCATGTCACCCATTGATGACATTCGGTCAAGACCTTTATGATGCCAAAACTTACCAGTCGGTCACATTTGTCTGCCAACAGGGTTTGGATTTTGGTGTCGTATTCCCTCAGCTACCCAATCGCAGTGAAACCCTGAAAACGCAGGACAAGGCCGCTTACCATGCATTTTGTGTCATGGCAGGCAATTTCCCGCAAATGATGTGGCACGCCATTGCCCAGCAAATGCAAGCCATGGGGCTGCCCAAAGACGTGATGCACCCTTACATCATGCAAGCGGCCAGCAATTTCATCCAGAACCCAGACCAAGCTTTGACTGGGCCTTTCGTTCGCGGAGATTGGCAGGTGATAGAAAAACACATCAAGTCCTTGGAAGGCACCGACCTGGGAAACTTGTATCAGGCTTTCACAGCCTGGCAAAAAGGATTGATGCCCGAACAACAGCAGGTGAACCAATGAACATCAACCAATTGATGGCCAAATCACAACAAGGTGATAAATTATCCATGGTCACTTGTTATGACCATGCTTCAGCCCGAATCATAAACCAAAGCGAGGTCGACATGATCTTGGTGGGTGATTCTGCGGCCATGGTGATGCATGGTGAAACATCCACCTTGCCAATCGATACCGCCACCATGGCGCTTCACACCCGTGCGGTGGTCAAAGGGGCACCGAACAAATTCATTGTGGCAGACATGCCATTCATGTCGTTCAGAAAATCACTCGATGCCAACATGCAGGCAGTCGAACAGCTGATGAAAACAGGTGCCCATGCCATCAAATTGGAAGGTGTATTGGGCAATGAAGCATTGATCAAGCACATCGTTCAGTCGGGTGTGCCGGTGATGGGGCATTTGGGTTTGACACCACAATCAATCAACCAGTTCGGTGGATTCAAGGTCCAAGGTCGTGATGAAGCAGCCGCCCAAGCGATCATTGACCAGGTCAAAATGTTACAAGAGTTGGGTGCTTTTGCCGTGGTTTTGGAATGTGTGCCTTCGGCATTGACTGCCCGCATCGTGTCTGAAGCAGACATCATGACGATTGGTATTGGTGCCGGTCCTGAGACCGATGGCCAAGTTTTGGTGATGCATGATTTGTTGGGTTACCCGTCTGACTTTCAGCCCAAATTCGTGCGCCAATACCTGAACACAGAAGCCTTATTCAAACAAGCCTTCAATGCCTTTGCCCAAGACGTGAAAAGCGGTGAATTTCCCAGTGAAGAGGAAGGGTATTGATGGACATTTTGCGTGACATTGCGTCTTTGAAACGCTGGCGTTTGAACCAGTCAGCTGTCGGATTTGTGCCAACCATGGGTGCGCTGCATGACGGTCATTTGTCTTTGGTTGATCAGGCTCAAAAAGATGACATGACGGTGTTGGTCAGTATCTTTGTTAACCCCACTCAATTCAACCAAGCCAGCGATTTGGAGGCCTACCCCAACACTTTGGATGCCGATTTGGCCGCTTTGGATCAAGCCGGCGTGGCAGCGGTTTATTTGCCCGATTTTGATCAAGTTTATCCAGATGGTTATCGCTACCAAGTGAATGAAAACACCTTAAGCCAACAACTCTGTGGCGCCCACCGGCCGGGTCATTTTGATGGGGTCTTGACTGTGGTGATGAAGCTGTTCAATCTGGTCAAACCAGAAAGGGCCTATTTTGGTGAAAAAGACCACCAACAATTGCAGCTGATCCAAGGCATGGTTGCGGCTTTTTTCATGGACATTGAAGTGGTGGCTTGCCCCATCATCCGAGAGTCAGATGGCCTGGCCATGAGCTCAAGGAATTTGCGCTTGACCCCAGAGCAACGTGCCCTTGCGCCCCAATTGCATCAAACCATGGCTTCAGGCGTTCCCATTCAACAAATGAAGCAAAGGTTGAGTGATTTGGGGTTTGTCGTTGATTACCTGGAGTCCCATGGTGGCCGCTTGTACGGTGCTGCCTTCCTCGGTGAAATCAGGTTGATTGATAATGTGCCTTATCAGGCAGAGGAGGCGGCATGAAAAGACTGCTTTTGATGACCGGTTCGATTGCCTGTGCCAAAGCCACTGGTTTGATCTCAGAATGGGTCAAACAAGGTGATGAAGTGAAGGTGGTGGCATCTCAATCGGTGTTTGAGTTTTTGGGGTTGGCCACCTTGGAAGGCCTCAGTCAACAAGCCGTTATGTCGGACACATTCGAACCCGGTGCCATGATGGATCACATCCACGTCAGTCGTTGGGCTGACCAATTGGTGCTCTGTCCAGCCACGGCCAATGTCATCAATAAATTGGCCCATGGCATCGCAGATGATGTGGTGACCACGGTTTGGATCGCTGCCCATGGCTTGGGGAAACCGATGTATTTGGTGCCGGCCATGAACAGCATGATGTGGCAATACCCAGCCACACAACAATCCATACAACAACTGATTGCTTGGAATGTACAAGTGATGCCCACGGCTGAAGGTGATTTGGCCTGTGGTGAGCAAGGCGCTGGCAGGATGCCAGAAGTGGCCGAAATCCTTCAATTTACGGAGAAACGAACATGAACATCCTCATCACCGCGGGCGGCACCAAAGAATACATCGATGGGGTTCGCTACATCGGCAATTGCAGCAGTGGCCGCACCGGTGCCCAAATGACAGCGCACTTGATGTCCAAAGGCCATTACGTGACCTGGTTGGGTGCCAAAGATGCCATCAAACCGACGTCAGCCAGTCAGATGATCAGCTATGAGACTTTTGACGATTTGGCTGAAACGTTGGAAAAAACAGTGGCCAATCAACATTTTGATGTGGTTTTTCATGCCGCCGCCGTCAGTGACTTCAAAGTCACAGCTGTGGTATTGAACAACACCGTGGTGCCAGCGGGCAGAGATTGTAAATTGCCGACCTCTGATCATGCCAATTTGCGATTGGAACGCAACCCCAAGTTGATAGACCGGATCAAATCTTGGTCTAAAAATAGACAGTTGTTGTTGGTGGGGTTCAAACTGACCAACACGTCGAGTGACAAAGCCGTCAAAAAAGCAGTGGACAGGCTGATTGAACGCGGACATGTGGATTGTGTGGCTCAAAATAATTTACCAGACATCACGGAAAACCAACACCATTTGAACCTCCATCATGCCGATGGACGAATGGAGTTGTGCACCAGCCCTGAGGATTTGTGCGACCGGATCATGAATCAAATGGAGCAAGCCGCATGATGTTGTGCCTAGACATCGGCAACAGCCACATCCATGGTGGTGTGTTTGATGGTGATCAGCTACAAGTGCAATTCCGGATGGCATCGAAAACCGGCGCATCCTCAGATGAATACGGCGTGTTCTTGCGCGCTGTGTTGCGAGAAAACGGTGTGGTTCCAGGTGACATCAAAGCCGTTGCTTTGTGTTCAGTGGTACCTGACGAACTGTACCCAATCAATGCTTGTTGTCAAAAGTATTTTGGCTTGGAGCCGTTCATCTTGCAAGCAGGTGTCAAAACAGGTTTGCAAATAGGCTACAGGAACCCATTGGAAGTGGGCGCCGATCGCATTGCCAATGCCATCGCAGTGACGCATTTGTTTCCACAAAATGACGCCGTCATCATCGACCTCGGTACGGCAACAAAATTTTGTGCCTTGTAAAAAAACAAAGTGTACAAAGGTGGGGTGATTTTGCCTGGATTGAGGATGTCAATGAAAGCGCTGGCATCGGGCACTTCTAAATTGGGTGCCGTAGAAATCATCAGCAAGCAAGACGTTTTGGGGCGCACCACCAATGAAAGCATCCAGTCGGGTTTGTATTTTGGTGCCCTGGGTGCCATGAAAGAAATCATCCACGGATTGACAGAACAGAATTTCAAAGGCGAAAAACCTTTGATCATCGGTACCGGCGGTTTCACCACCGTTTACCGAGCCACAGACATATTTGATCACATCGTGCCAGACTTGGTCCTCAAAGGCCTGTTCATCGCACACAAGATCAACCAAAAATCCAACGAACTTTGAAGTGAGAAGAACCATGAACTTAACCATGTTACACAGCAAAATCCATCGTGCCACGGTGACTGATGCCAACTTGAATTATGAAGGCTCGGTTTCCATTTGCCCAGACTTGATTCAAGCCGCTGGTTTGTTGATCAATCAACAAATTGACGTGTTGAATTGCAACTCAGGCTCCAGGCTGACCACCTATGTGATTGAAGGTGGCAAAGGTGAAATTTGCTTGAACGGTGCCGCTGCACGCCACAACCAACCAGGCGACTTGGTGATTTTGGCCGCCTATTGTTCCGTCGATGCCGAAGAAGCCAAAACCCACCAACCCAATTTGGTTTTTGTTGACAGTCAGAACAACATCAGCAGCTTGAAAAATGCCGAAACCCATCAAAAAGAAAACATGGAACACGCGGCCTAAAGGCGGTTTATTAATACAAAACAGCATTGGGAGTCCAGGCCCGTCTTGCGGTAGAATGGGCTCCCTTTCTATTGGATGACAGACAATGGCAGAATTTGGACAAGCATTCACATCACAAATGGCGGTCAGTCGTTTTCATGGTGGTCAGTGGGATGAAGCTGCAGTCACGGCGCTGGAGCCTTTCAGTTTCCATCCTGCA
>JAUHZH010000469.1 GCA_030426065.1 Gammaproteobacteria bacterium | reverse complement strand
TTATCAACCGAAGAAACCACAAAACCTTGTTGCGTCATCATCAAATGCCAAATGTTGCGGGTGTGGTATTTATCAGCCACCGTTTGACCGGCCGGTTCACCATACACAAAGTTGATGATGGGGTATTTTTTGGCCTCATCAAAATTCGGAGGTCTCATCAAAAAACCATCCAATTGCAAACCGTCCTGGGCTTCGACACTGTAAAACTCCAGATCACCTTTGACCAATGCTTCAATTTTTGCAGTCAACTCCGCATTGTCTTCCAACACATGGTGGGCTTTGTGTTCTGGCAGCGACACCAAAGTGGAAACTGGCGGCTGGAGGAAGCTGGAAACCGTGTGAATGGCCCAAGTTGAATCGGCCGAAATTTGGTAACTGTTGGTGCCGGTGTGTTCAGCTGGTGTGACCTGTTCCATATGACTGCTTTCTGCATCGCCTTTGCCGTCCAATCGCGTGCGGTGCAAATAACGCTGAGCGACATTGTCTGGAGAAGCCATAAAATACAACCAACCCTGATCCTCGTCGACTGAAACCAACTCGGTCACATCAAACGCACCGGGTGTCAAATCGGTGACTGTTTTGCCATCTCGTGATACGCGGTAAATGTGCTTCCAACCATCACGTTCACTTTGCCACAAAAAAGAAGCTGAATCTTTCAACCATTTGGGGTCTTCAATCAGCTCAATGAAAGTTTCCTCTCGCTCCACAAAAAAAGGTTTGGCCACACCTGATTTGGCATGGGCATAGAACAAGGTGTTGGTGTCTTGTTTGCGGTTCAGTTGTTGAATCAACACCTGAAATGAATCATCAGCCCAATCCATCCTAGGCACATACATGTCTTTCGGTACGCCAGGTAACTCAACCCACACAGTTTTGGGGTCACTGATGGTGGTGATACCGATGCGGGCACCTGAGTTTTCTTCCCCCACTTTGGGATAAGGGATGGAAGTCACCACGGGATACAAGGTGTCGGTGTTGTTGATGATGTAGAAATCTTGCGCCGCATGGGTGTCCAATTGCCAATAGCGCCAGCAGTGGACGAACCAATAATGGTTACACTAGGCGCTTGGGTGTAAATTAGCGTCTCAAACTCCGGCTGACTTTGTGTGTACTCATTAACAAGAATAACA
>JAUHZH010000176.1 GCA_030426065.1 Gammaproteobacteria bacterium | reverse complement strand
ACCCGGCTGATAATCATCGCTGTATTGGCCATTGGAAAAAATTTCTGGCGAAATGCCTAATGACTCCACCCAGGTGTTGTAAATGTCATCCCAAGTGGACACCACGTTCCTGGTTTGAGGCGCGTAACCAGGGTCGGTACACACCACCCAGCCATGGATGGCTTCTGATGTCGAGCCGTCATCGAAGACAACCGTGGCATTGACTGAACCATCTGAGGTGTCATCAAACCAAGAGTCGTTGTCAATGGCGTCACACAAATTGGGCGGGTTGCCATTGGCGTCTTTGATGCCACTGGCTTTGCCGAAACCACCGGCCACAATCAATCGTCCTGTGCCGGTTTCAATGGTCATGTCACCCAGACTGTCGATGGTGCCCAATGGGTTGAACATGTCAAAGTGGTCATCCGGAAAACTGACCGGGTAGTTGTCCTGAGTTTTGATCTGCCCTTCGTAGGCATAGCTCGGTGTGGTGCTTTGATCAAACGCCACCACAGATTGGCCGTTGCTTGAAGAAGCAATGGCCCTGGGACCTGCGTCGATGACCAACTGCGCACGCCGGGTTGGGTCGCTCAAATCATTCCCGTATTGCGGGTTCCTGACCGGTGGCACATGGCCATTTTCATACGACTCGATGCCGTATTCACTGTGCACACCATCGATGGTGTCGGTGATGGTGTAGTTGTTGTTCTTTTTGTTGGCCAAATGAACGGTCCAAATGATGTCGACCACGGTTTTGCCATCGATGACGTCACCGATTTGGATTTCTTTGCCGCCGTCTTCACTGGGGTATTGGGTTTGTGGCTGCTCATAGACAAACAGACGAAATCGTGCCGCTTGCCTGAGGGGGTTGTCTTCACTGTCCCTGAAGTCATTGGCGTCGATGGGTGTGTTTTCGGTCCCTTTTTTGATCGGGATGCCACCAAACGCACCGGTGTCTTTGTCTAACAAATCTCCAGCTGCCGTTTCAGGCGCAATGTAATAATCATTGCTGCTTCCGACGCGTGCCATGTTGATGCTTGGGTGCACTCTGAAATACGTGGTCATGATTATTCTCCTGATGGTTGGTTGGTGGACTGGGCGTTGGATTGCGACCAGAAATAGATGTTCATCAATGCGTGACTGATGTTGAGGTTGGATGCCGGCAGCGGTTCCAGGTTGGGCTGCTGAGGCAGCTGCTGCAAGGTGTTGTGGCACCTGAAGCAATTGTTTTCTGTCGAAGCCACTTGTGTGAATGTTTCGATCGTGCTGTTCGACAAACTGACCGAGCCGGTCAAGTCATCGTCGTTGGCAAACGACATGCCCGGTTGCAAACCATCGATTTTGTTCATCCAAATGGCGCCCACTTCGTGGTAATTTTTCCACACATCATCCTCATCCAAAGCAGCCTGCACTGAAGCATTCAAACTGTCGATGTGTTGGTCATTGCTTGAGTTGACCCCTGGCTGGTTGCCAAACTGGTATTGGCGACAGGCCTGGGTGATTGGCGTCAAGGTTTGTTGGCTTTCATCCAATTTAATTTGGTCGCTGGATGCGTAATTGATGTTGCAATCAGCCAGTGTGGTGTTGGCTGTGTAAAACGTGAAGTCTTGATCCGATACCGGTTCCTCTAAACCCAATCCTGGTGGCACATTGGGCGCGTTGTTTTTGTGTTCAAAAGTGGCCCAAATCATTTCTGGATGCCCTTCGACGATGCCAGCGATGTGGAATCCCACCAACGCCACGGTCACCGTTTCGGTGCTCGATGGGTCAATGACGATGCCCGAGCTGCCATTTTTCAACTGGGCAATTTGTGTTTGCGTTGTGAACATGCCCGTGGTGTCAAAACCAGGCTCAACAATCAACCACGATGCTTTCAACTCCATCGCGCCAGCGGTGCCAATGATGGGAAATTCCGTGGTGGGATCAGACGTCACCAACGAACGCAAAGCCGCTGGATCAGTTAAGTTGTTTTTTTCAATGAACGTGACAAAGGTGTCATCCAGGTACTGCGAATAATAAACAGCCCGGTTGTTGTGACCGACAAAAATGCCGTCGGTGCCGGCTTGCAAGAATTCATCAAACGGCGTGGCGGCGTCACTTTTCAAGGTGCGCGGCATCAGGCCTTCCGCATCCATGCCCAACAAGGATTCTGGGCTTGTAAAGCTTAAAAACCGGGGCTGGCCATTGACCTCTTGGGTCAACCAAAGGAAGTTCTGCCAGGCCCATTGATGAAAAACACAATTACTGGAACTGACAAAAGCCGCGTCGTTGGTTCTTTGTGTTTGGCTGTGTGGAAACCAACTCGGATCGGCCGTGCAACTGCTGGATGCCGCCACAGTTTTGGGTGCCACGGCTGGCTCCACGGTCGTTGATTCCTGGCTGGCAGACTTTTTGGTGGCCGGTGGTGGTTGTTTGGTGAGGTTTTGCTCTGTTTTAACTGGTGTCGCTGGCTCTGGCTGGAGGTACCAATAACTGACAGCAACGGCGGTGAGTAAGGCCACAATGATTGCGGCATAAAGTATGGATCGACTCATAACTTTCCCCTAAAAAGTGATTTCAAGTTATGGCGACTTCACTCATTAAGCCGCCACATGAATGGTTACAAGCACAACCTATGGCAGCTTTGAACTGAAATGGCGTGTTTTATTCCAGGCGATCAAAAGTGCTATGAATTGTGAGGTAGCATTAATAAGTGCAGAGCAAATCACCAATCTCTCAGCTTGTGTCAAAATCACCCTAAAAAAATGACACGTCCAATAAAATCCATGCACAAAAAAAGGCGTCCGAAGACGCCTTGATCAGTTCATGGAGTGACTCACATCACTTCATGATTTCAAGCATCAATTGGTTCAGCTGATGAACGTATTGTGCTGGATTTTTCAGTTGACCACCTTCTGCCAACAAAGCTTGTTGGTACAACAGGTCCGACCATTGCGCAAAACGGTCTTCGTCGGTCACAGTTTCAATGTGCTTCACCAAAGGGTGGTCCAAATTGATTTCCAACGCCGGCAACTGACCGGGCATGGCTTGACCCGCCTGCTCCATCAATTTTTGCATGTGTATGGCCATGGCGTTTTCATCCATCACCAAACAACTGGCAGAATCGACCAATCGGCTCGATGCGGTCACGTCGCTGACCTGGTCTTTCAAGTTTTCTTTGACTTGGCTCAAAAAGCTTTTCGCTTCTTCAGTGGTTTCAGGTGTCTCTTCTTTTTCATCACCCAAATCCAACTTGCCTTTCGCCACCGATTGGAATTTCTTGCCATCGAATTCCGTGACGTGACTCATGATCCACTCATCGATGCGGTTGTGCATCAACAACACTTCGACGCCTTTCTTTTTGAACAGCTCCAAGTGCGGCGAGTTTTTCACGGCTTCATAAGATTCACCGGTGACATAATAAATGGTGTCTTGTGATTCACTCATGCGACCCATGTAATCTTCGAGTGATACGTTTTCTGTGGCGTCTTCATTGTGAGTTGATGAGAAACGCAACAACTTCATCACGGCTTCGCGATTGGCAAAGTCTTCGACCACGCCTTCTTTCAAAATGTCTCCAAACTCATCCCAGAAAGTGGCATAAACTTCGGTGTCCACGGCTTTTTTCTTCAACAAACCCAATACACGTTTAACCAAACCAGAACGGATTTTTTGCAACAAAGGATTGTCTTGCAAGATTTCGCGAGACACGTTCAAAGGCAAGTCATTGGAATCCACCACACCTTTGACAAAACGCAGGTAGTTCGGCAACAACTCTTTGGAAGCATCCATGATGAAGACGCGTTTGACATACAGTTTCAAACCTTCACGATCTTCTGGGTTTTGAAACATGTTAAAAGGCGACTTGGCAGGCACATACAGCAGGTTGCTGTAACTTTGTGTGCCTTCGATGTGGTTGTGGGTCCAAAAAGCCGCGTCTTGGAAATCGTGCGAGATTTGCTTATAAAAGGATTGGTAATCCTCATCGCTGACGTCACTCGGCGCTTTTTTCCACAAAGCTGTGGCGTCGTTGACCACCTCATATTCAGGGGTCTTGGCTGGAATTTCGTTGCCATCATCGTCTTTTTCAGGGTAAGTCACTTCCAGCATTTTGATTGGGAAGGCCACGTGCTCTGAGTACTTTTTAACCAATGACTTGAGGCGGAAATTATCAGCGAAATCACCTTCTTCTTCACGCAAATGAAGGATGATTTCTGTGCCCACTTCATCCTTTTCGATCGCATCCAAAGTGTAGGCTGATTTACCATCTGATTTCCAAGAAACCGCTTGATCAGCTGCCACACCGGCTGTTCTGATTTCCACTTCATCAGCAACGATGAAAGAGGCATAAAAACCGACACCGAATTGGCCAATCAGGTTGGCGTCATCGCGGTCTTTTTTGGCGATCGATTCCAAGTACTTTTTGGTGCCCGAGTTGGCGATGGTGCCGATGTTGGCCACCACTTCATCACGGGTCATGCCAATGCCGTTGTCACTGACCGTGACGGTTTTGGCTTCGGCATCAAAATCAATTTTGATGTGCAAATCGTCGTCACCCAAACTGCTGTCCTTGATGGATTCAAA
The DNA here is from genome assembly GCA_030426065.1 of Gammaproteobacteria bacterium. Lineage (GTDB taxonomy): Bacteria > Pseudomonadota > Gammaproteobacteria > Xanthomonadales > Marinicellaceae > Marinicella. Next base: position 903 of record JAUHZH010000176.1, on the reverse strand, counting down.
GCGGCGTTTGTCACAGGCATCCGATGCATTGGAGATCAATTCTCGCAAAAAGATTTCTTTGTTTGAATACAATGAATGAATCACCAAATCCAGAACTTGGCTCACTTCAGCTTGAAACTCAAATTGTTCGGCTGTTTTTGTCATGGTTAAAATAATTGATTAAGTGGCCGAAAAATAAGGTTGGGAATGGCTTTTTCAAGGGCAAACTGTGCAGAAATTTTCATTGGCCGCATTGGGCACAAGTGACAAATCTTGCCAATCAAGCCTGATTCGGATTATTTTTTTTTATTTGACAACCCGCCCAGGTCAATCCGGTTCATACAGCGTTCAGATACAGCTGTGATGGCCATCACAGAACACTTTGACCGTGACTTATGGCATGGTTTTTTTTATGAAGAAATGCTTATATTCCACCCCGAAATCGAACAACCCTTCGATTTCAACTTGGCATAGCAACAATAAAAGCCAAGAGACCATAACCTGGAACATTCAGTACGGCACCCAAATGGCATGATAACCGTGTCATGTGGGTGCCGGACTGAAGAAACAGGTGAAGTGCTTACCCGCACGCTTCTGGAGAAGGGTTGTTGCCCAACCTTTCTCCAGTGTTTTTCCTGCCGGCGCATTGTCACCGCTGATTGTGACATTGGTGTTACAAAACTGAAACATTTCCCTCCCTTGCATTTCACACCCATCAATGCGATAGTGGCGGCACCTGTCCATTTCTTTCCAAACATGACAAACATCAACTGGTTTCCAGGCCACATGCACAAGGCCCAAAAAGAGATTCGGCAACTGGTTCCGGAAGTCGATTTGGTCATCGAAGTCATTGACGCCCGATTGCCCTACAGTTCACAAAACCCGCTGTTGCAAAAGATCCGCAGAGACAAACCCTGCATCAAA
>JAUHZH010000175.1 GCA_030426065.1 Gammaproteobacteria bacterium | reverse complement strand
AATGCAGCACCTGCGGTGGTGTTGTTCAACCACAGGGTGTTGTCCTGAGACTGGATGTTTTTGATGTGGTCGGCCAAATCTGGATTGGCGGCGGCCACCTTGTTGGCGCTGATGATGTGCCAGCCCCATTCAGCCCACCTTGGATAGTCTTGAGACAGTGATTCACTGGCGGTTAAGTCGAGCACCACGGCTGGGTGGCCTTGCAATGGTTCAAGGTCTTGGTACAGGTCGTGCTCGGCAATGCCTTCCAATTTCAAATCGGTCAAGGACAGGCCTTTGATGTCACTGATGTGGGTGCGGCTGTTCGACAATGCGACGATCCGCAAACTTTGTTTCAATTGTGATTCCAGTCGCTCTTTTTCTTGGTTGAGCAACTCAATGAAGCTTTTGCCGATGTTGCCATGACCCAGGATGATGATGGGCAAGGACGGCGGCAGGCCGAAAAATGACTGGTGTAATTCGCGCAACAGAGCATCCGCTTGCCCTCGCGGTGCCAGCAAGCACAGGGTGTGTTCATTGGCCGGATAATGCAAGGTGGTGCCTTTGTGGTTGGCGGCGCGAGATATCAAGGTGTTCAATATCTCGTGAGACTGCCTGATGTTTTGACCCACGGCACTGATCAAAGATTGGTCCTTGGCCACCAATTGAATCTGAAGGTTGTGCTGCTTGGCCAATTGATTGATGGCGAAGGCATCGTCACTGGCGACATGGAAGTGCAACTCATGTTGGGTTTTGTCAAATCGATTGGCGTAGCTGTATATGTGTGCTGCCACCAGCGCGGTTTGGAATTTTTTGGCTTGCCACTCACTGATGTAGGGAATGCAATAGGCGTACAGGTCGTGTTTGCTGGCCAAGGTTTTGACTTGCTGTTCGGTGACTTTGCCTTTGGTGATCGTGGTGCCGGTTTCGGGCGTCCTTGATGTTTTCCTGATGCGAATTTCCGTGTGGTTGTTCAGCAACGGCGCCATGGTTTTTTGGTGCAACACATTGGAACCCAATTCAGACAGTGCTTGCGCTTCACACAAAGAAAGCGCTGCGATTGGCTGGGCTTCAGACAAGGCATTGGGGTCGGCGCTGTACACGCCCTCCACATCGGTCCACAAATGAACCCGGGGTGAGCGCAAAGCTTCCGCCAGCAAGGTGGCGGTGTAGTCACTGCCGTTGCGGCCTAAAGTGATGGTTTTGCCCCTTTGGTTGGTGGCGATGTAACCGGTGATGATGTGGTAGGCGTTGCCCTTGGACAGGGTGTGTGCCAAACCGTTACACAAGCGGTGGTGATCGAAACTGTGGTCGGCTTCGTTGATGCGGAACAGGTGTCTGGCATCGAGCCAATCAGCTTCCAAGCCTTTTTCGAGCAAACAAGCCGTCAACAACTGGGCTGACCACAACTCACCGTAGGCCAAAATACAATTGGCGTTGTCGATGTGGTTGAGGTTGCGGATGTCGTCAATGTCTTTGCTCAACTGATTGAGCAGTTCTTCGGGTTGGTCCAAAGTGTCTGTGATCAAGCCGCTCAACTTGTTCTGGATTTGTGTCAGTGCTGTGGCTTCCCCGTTGATGTATGAGAACAGCCAATCGGTGACGTGACCGTTGGCAGACACGACAATGAAATCACCCGGCAAAGCTTTGTTCTCAATGCAATGAATCACCGTTTGGATGGCTTCGGCATTGTTCAGGCTGCTGCCACCGAATTTGTGGACGTGGTGGCGTTTGGGTGCGTGTCTGGATTGTGATTGAATGTCAGCCATGGTTTTGTTTCTTGCTTGAGAGTAAACATCGGTTCAAAGACAATTCGAGGTCTTTGATCAAATCTTCGGCATGTTCGATGCCCACTGATAAACGGATCAGTTGGGGTGAAATGCCGGCATTTTCTTGTGCTTCAGGGCTCATCGCCGCATGGGTCATGGTGGCGGGGTGGCACACCAAAGACTCAACACCGCCCAAAGATTCAGCCAAGGTGAACAATTCTAATTGATTGACAAAGCTGCGCACGTCGCCATTCAATTCAAAAGACAACATGGCGCCAAAGCCTTTTTGTTGTTTGGCAGCAATGTCATGCCCAGGGTGATCGGCCAGTCCCGGGTAGTAAATTTGTCCAACCGCTGGGTGTGATGCCAGCAAGTCGAGGATGCGTTCGGCATTGGCCACATGTTGTTGCAAACGCACATGCAAGGTGCGCAAGCCACGCAAGGTCAGCAAACAATCAAAAGGTGCTGCGGTGATGCCAATGCAATTGGCCCACCACTGCACTTTTTCTGTCAACTCTTCGGTTTTGGCCAACACCGCACCGCCAACCACATCAGAATGGCCGTTGATGTATTTGGTGGTGGAGTGGATCACGAGATCGGCGCCCAAGGTCAAAGGCTGTTGTAAAGCCGGAGAAAGGAAGGTGTTGTCCACCACTTTGAGCACAGCATCACCTGCCAATGCACACAAGGCTTTGACATCGACCACGCGCAACAGCGGGTTGCTCGGTGTTTCAATCCACAACAAATCCGCGCCGCGATCCAAGGTGGCTTTCACCAAGTCCAAATCAGACTGGTCGATGAACGCCACTTCAAACACGCCTTTCTCATGTAACGTGTTCAACAAGCGGAAGGTGCCGCCGTAACAGTCATGAGGAGCAATCACCAAACCACCATGTGGTACCAACTGTGTCACCAAGGTCACTGCAGACATGCCCGTAGAAGTCACCACGCCGCCTGCGGCTTGTTCCATCTCAGCCAAAGCATCCGCCAACAAATCACGCGTGGGGTTGCCCGAACGTGAATAATCGTATTTACGAGGTTGATTGAAATCAGCAAAACTGTAGTTGCTGGACAAATACAAGGCTGGTGTCACAGCGCCGTGCTGTGTGTCGGTGTCAATACCGGCTCGAACGGCTTGTGTTTGTGATTGTTGTGTCATGTAAATGCTCCGAGAGAAAATGGGCCAGTAGGGGGCCGATGGTGTCAGTTTCTTTTAAAAATCCATCGTGTCCGTAGACCGATGGGATGTGATGGGCTTCAATGGGACCATTGACGCCGTCGATGAATGCTTCTGCCAATTCGCGCGAGACCAATTGATCCGAGTCAACAAAGATGGCTAAGGTCGGCTGTTTGATGCTGGCTGGGTCCAAATCATGCTGGTCAATGGAAGTCGACAATTGCAGATAGCGTTGTTTTGAAAACCGTTTGGCAAACTTTTCGCCTTGGTATGTCAAGTAGTCTGTGGCTTGGGTCAACCCTTCAAAGCGTTGATCAAACTCATCCAAACCACGGTATGTCAGCATCGCCAAACCACGAGCTGTGGCCAAGGCTTGTTTCGAATGGGCGCCTGAAATTTCAATGATTTGCCTTTGTAACCAGCGCAGACTTTGGCTGCGAACACTGTTTTTGTGTGCCGCAACCAAAGTCACCAAGCTTTGGGTTAGTTGTGGGTATTTTGAGGTAAAACATTGCGCGACCATGCCACCGTAAGAACTGCCAATCACAGACAGGAAAGCTGCGGTGTCCAGTTGTTCATGGATCAAGGCAAGGACCGTGGCTTGGTCATGGGCATCAGGTACAACGCCGTCTTTGAATGTGATGTATTCGAATCCCAAAATGGACACGTCTTGGCCGTTGAGGAATTGTTCGGCGTTCACAATACCTGACCACCATTCGCTCACCAAGTGGTCAGAAGAAATACCACCCAGCACGGCCACCAATGGTTTGTCCAGCGAACCCAACAGGCTGCAACGGACGAACACAGGACCACTTTGACCGCCTGCGTGGCGCTCAAAGCTGGGTAAACTCAATGTGAATTCCTCTGGTTTCATCATTCAAATAGACGTCTAAACGTCCACAAGTATAATCAAACGGTTTTGGATTGCAAGAAGTTTAGATGGCTAAATAGCTAAAAGGCATAAGGTTTTTTGAATGAGTTTTCGTTCAATGCCATGTCAATGCCTACTAAAGCAGCGTTTGGTGATGGTCGGTCTAAAAAAATGCCAACTGTTATGGCCAAGGTCTCACCCAATACAGAATCAAATCATTAGAATATACGTTGAATCAAAATAAAAACGCGATCTGTTCCCCTCTCGAGAGGGGCTAGGGGTGTGTATTTCACGTCAGTGAACTTCCGGTTTGTCTTGTTCGCTACGCAAACAGAGATTGGGTCACTGCGAAGGACGCCTACATGGATGTGGGTGTTAGAATCGAGACGGGATCAGAGATCGAGCGAAGCGACTGAAGCAATCTCATGTTTTAAATTTGGTTTAGATCACTGCGTGATGTTTGCTTCGCAAACGAGGTTGCCGCACTCGCTTAGGCTCGTTCGCAAAGACTGGGTTTGGGTCATTGCGATGGACGCCTACATGGATGTGGGTGTTAGAATCGAGACGGGATCAGAGATCGAGCGAAGCGACTGAAGCAGTCTGATGTTTTTAAGTTTGGTTTAGATCACTGCGTGATGTTTGCTTCGCAAACTGGATTCCGGCTCTCACGGTCAACGGCATTCCAGTGTCGCTTCTTGAACAAGTTCAAACCGCAACACCTTCATTGCCTGACCTAAAGCTCGGCTGGAATGACGTTGGTGGGTTTTTAAGGCTCGTTCTCAACGACTGGATTTGGGTCATTACGAGGGCAACTATATCCTTGTAGGTGACTGGACTCCTGCCTTCGCAGGAGTGGCGAGTGAATAGAACAATGCCTTCAAGGGATGTATCGCTGTCAATCAAATGGCATGTGCCAGACATCGGGGTGCTGGTATTGGTAGCCCAGTTGGGATTGGGAGGCCTGGTTTGAAATGATTTTGCCGGCTGTGTCTGTAGGGGCGGAAGTGTTCAAGATGGAACCGTCATTAAGTTCAGCCATGTGGCTGTAGTAGTCGCCTTTACTGGGGTGGTTGTCGGCGCAGCCATTGAAAATTTTGCCGGGGTGGGGGTGTTCAATCAGTTGGCCAATCAGGCCAATGGCATCATCCAAATGAATCAGGTTGACCGGATTTTGCGGGTTGCGAATGGTGCCAGTTTTGCGGAAGAATCGACCTGGATGACGGCCTGGCCCCACCAAGCCGGCCAACCGCACCACCGTCGCTTGCCTGGGCTGCAACACTTGTTCAATCTGATGGGTGGGGTGGTCGGTATTGAGCGCTTGGCTGCTTTCATCATGGGTGTCGCCATTGTCCAGATACACGCCCGTGGTGCTGGTGTAAATGATTTGTTGATTGGCTTCGACAGGCCAGTTTGATATCATCTTTTCATAAGCGGTGACGTCTTTGCAGGTGTTGGCCATGACCACGACATCGGCGTTGGTCATGTGCGTATCAACCGGGTCACCGATGCGGTGGGTGATGGCATCAAAGCCAGCCTGTTGCAGTTGGTTGCGTTTGTCCTCGGTGGTGGTGCTGAGGGTCGCTTGATGGCCTGTCGATGCCAGTTGTTGGTACAGTGGCTGTGACAGCCAGCCACTGCCCATAATAAAAACCTTCACTTCAGGCTTTGGGCAAAGTCACGCC